>NZ_JBMHHY010000019.1:0-234069 GCF_049739465.1 Embleya sp. AB8 | reverse complement strand
GCGAAGAAGTCGTCGTCGACACCCACCCGCTCCACATCCAGCACATCCGCGTACACCTCGGCCAACACCCGCTCCGCCGCACCACCCGGCGCCCGATACCCGCCACCACCGAACACCGGCTCCGGCAACGCACCCCGATCCAACTTCCCGGTCGCCGTCAACGGCAACCGATCCAACACCACGAGCCGGGCGGGCACCATGTAGTCCGGCAGCCGCCTGGCCAGGAACCGCCGCAGATCGGCCACCGACACACTGGTGTCCAAGGCGAAGTCGCCTTCACCGGCACCGCCGTCCACCGGCACCACGTAGCCCGTGAGCCGCCCGCGGCCGGTGTCGTCCACCCAAACCGTCACCGCCGCCCGCCGGACCGCCGGATGCCCGGCGAGGACCGCTTCGATCTCGGTCGGCTCGACTCGGATACCGTTGACCTTCACCTGGGCGTCGGCACGTCCCGCATATACCAGTTGACTGTCGCCGTCCCACCGGGCCAGGTCACCGGTGCGATACATCCGCGCACCGGCGGGCCCGAAGGGGCAGGCGACGAAGCGTTCCGAGGTCGCTCCGCCACTTCGGTGGTAACCACGGGCGACGGACCCGGCGATATACAGCTCACCCACGACACCCGGTGCGACCGGCGCCAGATCCGGCCCCAGGACATGGGCGCGCATGTTGGCCAATGGCCGACCGACCGGTACCGCGCCGGTCCCGGTCCACCGCTGGGGAAGTGTGAACGTGGCGGCGTAGAAGCTCTCGGTCTGCCCGTAGGCGTTGACGACCCGGACCTCGGGCAGGGCCTCGCGCACCTTGTGCACCAGGTCCGCCGAGAGCGCCTCACCGGCGAGAATCACCGTCCGCACATCGAGTTCGAGGGCGCCCGAGCCCTTGCCGGCGATGTCGTCGAGCAGCGCGGAGAACACCGTCGGCACGGCACTGATCGTGCCGCCCGACCACCGGTCACGCTCGGCGAGTTCGAGCACGTCACGGACGATCTCGACACTCGCACCCGAGGTCAGCGCGGTGAAGATCTCGAACACCGACACGTCGAAGTTCACCGAGGTCGCCGCAAGCACCCGAGAACCGGACTCGATCTGCGTGATCCGGCCCAGATCCCGCACCCCGTTCAGCACACTGGCGTGGGTGACGGCGACGCCCTTGGGGACTCCGGTTGATCCCGACGTGTACATCACATACGCGAGGTTGTCCGGCCTGACAAGGACATTCGGGGTCGTCAGGACGGGGCCGTCGAAGTCCGGGTCGTCCAGGTGAACCACCGGCGGCCGGCACTGTGCCACCGCCTGCGCCGTTTCACGATCGGTCAACACCAGCGCGGGATCGGCCGTGTCGAGCAGGAGGCCGACTCGTGCGGGCGGGTAATCGGGGTCGATCGGCAGATAGGCGCCGCCGGCCTTGAGCACCCCGAGGAGCGCGACCACCAGGTCCGCCGAGCGTGGCAAGGCCACGGCCACCAGCACATCCGGCCCGACCCCGCGCTCGCGCAACACCGCCGCCAGCCGATCGGCGCGGGCCGCCAACTCCCGGTACGACAACGTCGTTTCCCCGCACACTACCGCTGTCGCGTCCGGCGTCCGCAGGACCTGGGCGGCGATCACGCCCGGCACCGTCGTCCCCTGTACCGGCACCGTCGTCTCGTTCAGCCGGGCCAGCCGGTCACGTTCGGCGTCGGTGCGCACGTCCATCGCACCGAGTCGGGCCTTGGGATCGGCGACCACCTGGCGCAACACCCGCAGATATCGGTCGACCAGACTCTCGGCCGTCGCGTGATCGAACAGGTCCGTCGCGTACTCCAGCAGTCCATGCGCGCGCCCGGACCCGTCGGGGACGATGTTGAAGAACAGGTCGAACTTCGCCGTGCCGGTGCCCGCCTGGACGGGGGTGACGCGTAGCTCCGGAAGCTCGATCTCCGGCCACACGAACTGCCAGGCCAGCATCGTCTGGAACAGTGGTGAGTACGACGTGGAACGTTCCGGGCCGAGCAGCTCGACCAGGCGCTCGAACGGCATGTCCTGGTTGTCGTACGCGGCCAGGGCCCGGTCCCGCACCTGCTCCAGCAGCTCGCCGAACGACGGATTCCCCGACAGGTCCACGCGCAACACCCAGGTGTTGGCGAAGAACCCGATCAGATCCTCGAGTTGCTCGTCGGCACGGCCCTCGATCGGACTGCCGATCGTCACGTCCTCCCCGGCACCCAGCTTGTAAAGCAGCACCGCCAGCGCGGCCTGGGTCACCATCGGTGCCGTGGCACCGTGGCCCGCGGCGAGCTCTCGTAAACCGGACAGCAGTTCGGGTTCCAGCTCGAACAGAACACCACCGCCGCCGTGGCCGGCCGCGGTCGGCCGCGGCCGGTCCAGCGGCAACTGCGCCGGCTGTGGCGATTCAGCCAACTCGTCACGCCAGTAGGCGAGTTGCTCGGCAGCGACGCTGCCCGGGTCGGCCTCGTCGCCGAGCATCTGCCGTTGCCACAGCGTGTAGTCCCGGTACTGCACCGGCAGCGGCGTCCAGTCCGGTGCGCGCCCGTGCCGGCGTGCCGCGTACGCCGCCGTCAGGTCCCGCAGGAACGGCGCCATCGACGCCCCGTCCGCCGCGATGTGGTGGAACACGAACACCACCACGTGCTCCTGCGGTCCGACCCGGAGGACCGAGGTGCGCAGCGGGAGTTCGGTGTCCAGCTCGAACCCCTCGCAGACGACCGCGCGCGTCGCGGCCTCCACCGCGTCCGCGGCCACGTCGACCACCGCGAACCGCGGGACCGCCTGCTCCGGGGCCAGGATCCGCTGCTCCGGCGTGCCGTCCGCGTCCTCGACCACCAAGGTGCGCAGGCTCTCGTGCCGAGCAACGACATCCGTCACCGCCGCGGCCAGGGCCGCCGTGTCCAAAGGCCCGTCCAGCCGCAGCACGAACGGGATGTTGTAGGTCGCGGACGGTCCCTCCAGACGATGGAGGAACCACAGCCGACGCTGGGCGAAGGACAACGGAATCATCGGGGTTACTCCTAAGCGGTCATCCGGCGCAGCCGGCGGCGTTTCGACGCGGTGCTCGGCTCCTCGATCCGAACCGCGCACTCGGCAACGTTCCGACTGCGGAACACCGTCGTGATCTTCACCTCGCCACCCAGCTCATTGCGCATGCCGCCGCTCAGCGGGTGGCCGGCAGCAAATTCCCACCGCGGGCGAGGAAAACGACTCCTCTGCGGCCTTTCCATATCGGTCGGCCGGCAAGCAATACACGGTGGATTTTGTCGTGATGGTTCCGCGGCTCTCGTCCGGTAGCCGATTTGATGTGGTCCGGTGTGGACAGTGCGTCGGGCCGAGGTGTTTCGTGTCCCGGCGCCGGGACACGGAATGGCATCGACCACTTGTGTTCGGCTGAATATCTTTCCTCGCCGGCGAGTTTGTGGCGACGAGTTCCCGCTGCCCACGAAACGTAGGAGTGCTCGACGTCGCGACAGCGGCTGGTCGGCGGCGGCGGGGGCGATGCCTGCCGGCTCGTGAGCTCGTTGCCCGGACTCCGCGCGCGCCGCGCTCATCGGCTCGCTCGTGTCGCTCGCCCTACGCGGATCGATTGATCACGTACGGTGACTCGGCGAGTGGCGAGTGGCGAGTGGCGAGTGGCGAGTGGCGACTGGTGAGCGAGGTGGCGGCCCGAGTGGTCTGCCATCGAGGAGTGAGGGGCAGTGATGTCAACACCTACCGGACCCATGGACAAGTCCGCACTGGTCATCGGTGCGTCACGCGGACTGGGCTACGCGATCGCCGAGGAATACCTGAACCGGGGGTGGCAGGTGACCGCGACGCAGCGGCGAAGCGGGCAGACCGCCTTCCGCCAGTTGATGCGCAAGCTTCGCCGCACGCCACACGCAGGACCCGCGCGCGCTGCTGCTCATGGCGCCCGGCTGGGTGCGGACCACGCTGGGCGGACCCTCCGCGCCCCTGACGATCGAGGAGAGCATCCCCGGCGTCGTCGACACGGTCGAGGCCCAGACCGGCAAGGGCGGACTGCAGTACCTGGACCACCGGGGACAGACCGTTCGCTGGTAGGCGCGTACGGGCGCGCGGTGGGGTCGGCGGCGTGGGTCGCGCCCGGTGCCGTGGCGCTGCGGCGGCGCCGGCCGCGTCATTCCGGTTGCGCGACCGCGCGCAGGTAGGCCTCGGTGAACAGTGCGCAGACCTCGTTCACGGGTGGGAGATCGGCGCCCAGTATGGGTTCGAGGACCGGTCGCAGCAGGATGTGGGTGAGTATCGGGCCCAGCAGGAGGTGGACCAGGATCGGCAGCGGCAGCGGTCGGATCCGGCCCGCCTCCACGTGCGGCAGCAGGAGCCGGTCGAGGGTGTCGAACAGGCGCGGGAGGTACGCCCGCATCGCGTGCGCGGCGGGCCCGTCCGGTCGGCTGAAGAGGTCCGCGAAGATCGCCGGGAGCACGCGCGGCTCGCGGTCGAACGCCGTGATCACCGCCAGGTAGAGGCTGCGCACGGTGTCCTCCAGGCGCTCCGGCGGGTCGGCGGCCAGGGCCTCCAGGTCGATGAGTGGGCCGTGGCGTTCGTAGACGGCGCCGAGCAGGCCGTCTCGGCCCTCGAAGACCGTGTGCAGGCTGGGCAGCGAGCATGCGGCCCGCTCCGCGACGGCATCCAGGGTCACCGCGCCGAGGCCCCGCTCGGCGACGAGCCGCGCCGCCGCCTCGATCGCGCGCTCGCGGACCGGCCGTCGGCCGCCGGGGTCGACGCCCGCCCGCCGGACCGCCTCGTCCAGGGTGCTTCGGGAGCCGCCCAGTCGGCGCAGCAACGTGCTGCGGGAGACGCCGGCCGCCGCGGCGATCGCCGTCAGCGGGACGTCCGCGACGTCCCGGCCGCGTTCCCTTGCCGCCGCGAGGGCGGCGGCCACCAGATCCTGCATCTGCTCGTGTCCGTGCATGTGAAACATGATACGACTTGACACCTGAGACCGTTCCAGAGACTCTATCTATTGGAGTCTCACTCGGAACGAGGGGAGAGTGCCATGAGCGTCGTCATCTCCGGGGGTGGACCGGCCGGCATGATGCTGGGCCTGCTGCTGGCGCGGGCCGGAATCGAGGTGACCGTGCTGGAGAAGCACGGCGACTTCCTGCGCGACTTCCGCGGCGACACCGTCCACGCGTCCACCGTGCGGCTGATGGACGAGCTGGGCCTGGGCCGGAAGTTCGCCGCACTGCCGCAGAGCAGGCTCGGCGACATGGAGGTGCCCACGGCGGCCGGCGGCCGGGTGCGGCTGACCGACTTCGAGGCCCTGCCCGCGCCGTACAACTACATCGCGATGATCCCGCAGTGGGACCTGCTCAACCTGCTCGCCGAGGAGGCCCGGCAGGAGCCGTCGTTCACCCTGCGGATGAACACCGCCGCGACCGGGCTGATCCGGGAGGGCGGCAAGGTCGTCGGCGTCCGCCACCGCACCCGGGACGGCGAGGAAGGCGAGACCCGCGCCACCCTCACCGTCGCGGCCGACGGCCGCCACTCCACGCTGCGCCGGGCCGCCGGCCTGGTGCCCCGGGAGTTCCCGGTCCCGTTCGACACCTGGTGGTTCCGGCTGCCCAGACATCTCGCGGAGCAGGCCCAGGAGCCCCGGCTGATCCCCGCGTTCCGGAGCGGCGAGTTCGCGCTGAGCATCACCAGGAACGACTACTTCCAGATCGCCTACTTCATCGCCAAGGGATCCGACGCCCGCCTGCGCACCGAAGGCATCGAACGTTTCCGGGCGCGGATCGCCGACCTGATGCCGCGCTACGCGGACCGGGTCGACCGGCTGCCGAGCATGGACGACGTCCACCTGCTCGACGTCCGACTCGACCGACTCCCGCAGTGGTACGCCGACGGCCTCCTGTGCATCGGCGACGCCGCGCACGCGATGTCACCGGCCGGCGGAGTGGGGATCAACCTCGCCGTCCAGGACGCGGTGGCGGCGGCCACGCTGCTCGCCGCACCGCTGCGCCTGGGCCGGCTGACCACCGCCGACCTGGCGAGGGTCCAGCGGCGACGGTGGCGGCCCACGGTGATCCTGCAGCGGGTGCAGCTGATGGTGCACGACGGGTTCTTCGTCCCGATCCTCACCGGCCGCCGGGTCGGCCCGCCCACCGCGCTGGTCCTGGCCACCCGATACCTCCCCGGGTTCCGCCAACTCCCGTCCCGCCTGGTCGCGTTGGGCCCACGCCCGGAACACGCCCCGGCCTTCGCCCGACGCTCCCCGGCGGAACCGACGAGGGCGTAGACCCCGCGAGTTCGCGAGCGGACGGGCGGGTGGGACGTTTCGCCCCGGCACCGGGCGAGCGAGGGCGACACGCGCGTCCCGATCGTTGCCCACCGTGCACCGTGCACCGCCCACCGCCCGCCGCGATGTACAGGTGGCCTGAACAGGTGGACTGGCGATCCGTGGAATCGGCCCATAGAGTGCCCACCCATGACAACCCCGCTCCCCGGCGACGTTGCTCGCCTACTTCCCCACGCGATGGTCCGGCTGCGAGCGCGACTGCGGGCCGAGTCCGAGCCCGCCGACCGGCGCTGGACGTGGTCGCAGATCAGTACGCTCGGTCGCGTCGCCGCCGACGGACCCGTGACGACCAGCGCGCTCGCCGCGGCCGAGCACGTGCGCCCGCAGTCGATGGCCGAGACGGTCGCCGCGCTGCTGCGGGAAGGGCTGGTCACCCGCAGCGCGGATCCGACGGACGGGCGCAAGACGCTCGTCTCGATCACGGACGCGGGCCGTGAACTCCTCTCGAGCATCCCCGCCGTTCGTGAGGCCTGGCTCGAAACAGCCATCGAACGGCACCTCTCGCCCACCGAACGCCGGACCCTGGCGAACGCGGCGCAGATCATGGAGCGTCTCGCCGACAGCTGAAGCGGAAGGTCCACCCGGCTGCGGCCGGGTGGACCTTCGGCTTCCGGACCTACGCGCTGACGGAGGTGTCGATGACGACCTCGTCGCCGTACCACCGGAAGACGCAGGTGAGTTCCTCGCTCTCGGTGACACTGCGCAGATAACGGAAGGCCTCTTGACCGCGCGGGTCGAGCTGACCGACGATCTCGGGCTCGGCATTGCGATTGATGTGGACCGGAAGATAGCCGACGCGTTCGATTCCGCCGCGGGAGATCGAGGCCTTCACGATGATCGAAGCCTTCGACTCGGGGTGCATCGGGTAGGTGGGATATTCCGGGTCCGGTCGCACGCCATACAGTTTGTGCAACTTCTCGAGTTCCGGGCCCGCATTTCGGTCCGCCAGATGTGCCGGGCCGAGTTCGAGTGCGAAGTTCCCGGTCGAGTAGAAAATCACTTTGCCCCGGTAGGTCTCGACTCCCTTCAAGATGTGTGGGTGCGTGCCGAGAACAAGATCCGCGCCGGCGTCGACGGCGGCCCGGCCCATCTCGTGGCAATAATCCGGAATGACGCGCGGGATGAAATGAATTCCCCAGTGAAAGGAGACCACCACGGCGTGGCATGTCTCCTTGAGCGCCCTGATGTCGTCGGCCATGCTCGCGAGTTCGGCCGGCTCGGCCCCGGAGCGAATCAGCTTGGGCGTGGCGGCCTGCCGGTCCAACGTTTCGTACTCCGTCCACGCGTGGACGGGCGCGTAGCCGGCGTTCCGCGCACCTGCCGCGTATGCCTCCGGGCCCGTGTTTCCGTACGCCAGGAAGCCGACCTTGACGCCTTTCGCCTCCACGCAGACCGGCTGCCGCGCGGCGGTGATGTCCACGCCCGCCCCCACGGCCCGGAACCCCCGGTCCCGGAGCCTGGACAACGTGTCGACGAGGGCGCTTTCGCCCCAGTCCATCGTGTGATTGTTCGCCAGCGACAACACATCGAAGCCGGCGAACTCGAGGGCGTCGATGTTGTCCGGATCCGAGTGCGACGGGTGGCGCGACACGGGGTTTTCCCGGCGGTCGGAGTACATCTGCTCGCAATTGGCGAATGTGATGTCCGCAGCCCGAATCACCTCGGCGACGTGCGCAAACATGGTCCTGGGTGCGGCGCGATCGATCAGCACGTCGCCTACGCCCAGAAACGAGATTTCCTCCGACATGATCAACTCCGATTCCTGTCGTCAACCGACCGGATCCCGCGCTCGGCGGTGCCGGCCGCGCGCTGCACGGCGGCGGCACCGCGAGCCACACACGCTCGGCGGGCCCGGACGAGTCCCCGTCCCGCCCGTTCACCGGCATGCCTCGACGATAGCAAAACAACAGGCAGCCTGAACAGTTAAACTGTGCAGATCTCCTGTGCAGATCTCCTGTGCAATCGAAGATCGTGCGCACGGTCGTCTGGGAACGGGCCGTTCGTGGCGTCGGTGACGTGGTGCGCCCATGCGGGTCGTCCTGTGTGCCGTGGATGGTCGGAAACGGCGCGGCGGGTGCCGAGTTCGCGGCCACCGTGACATCGCGTGAGCCAGAGGAGGCGGCCGCGAACAGTCTCCGCAGCGTTCGGGGCGTTCGGCCCGGGCCGCCGCCGGCCGGGCTCGGCTGCGAGGGTGACGCCGAAGTCGTAGCCGTTGATGCGGAGTTCGTCCTGTCACGCGAGGGCGGCGGAGATTTTGTCCCTCCGTCGGCTGCGCCCGTCCCGGACGGCCACGCCGACCCCGGCCGGTCGACCAGCGCTCGGGAACGTTCCCCGCCCCACAGCCGCCATACCGCCCGCTGCGCGACTCCGGCCGCATGCCGGGGAGTTTGAGCGCGACGGCGTGGGCCATGGACGGCGTGGGGATGGTGTCGACGAGGGTGCGTGCGACGACTCGCGTGTTCGCTTGCGTTGCGGACCCTGCCCCTCACGGACGGCCCGAGAGGTCCGACAAGAAGGCCACACCGAGTGGCACGCCTCTCGAAGCGGTGCGACAAGGAATGGAGTGCCACCATGGCCGACAGCGCAAGCATGGGATTCTCCGGCGACGGCGGCGACGCCGTTGCCCCTACACCCGAGGAGGTCGGCTCCTCCTACGACGAGTTCGGCGCCCTCTACGGACTGATCCTCGGCGACTCCGCCATCCACGTGGGCATGTGGACGCCGCCCGGCGGTCGCGCGCCCGCGTCCACCCTGCCCGATCTGGCCAACCTCGCGATGGATCGGCAAACCGACTACTACATCGAGACGTTGGGCCTGACCGCCGACGACCACCTGCTCGACATCGGCTGTGGCACCGGTGGCCCGGCGGTCCGGGCCGCCCGCTCGACCGGGGGCCGGGCCACCGGGATCACGGTCAGCCGCTCCCAGGTCGAGCTGGGCCGGGCGCGGGCCCGCGAGGCGGGACTCGCCGATCGGGTGAACTTCGCCCTGGCCAATGCGATGGATTTGGGCAAGGAGTACGAGGACGAGTCGTACGATGCCGCCTGGGCCATCGACTCGTTCGCGCACATGTCCGACCGCCTCGCCGCGCTGGGGCAGGCCCGGCGCGTATTGCGCCCCGGCGGACGGCTGTTGTTCACCGAGTTCACCCTGCGCAGCGAACCCGATCCCGAATACCTCGCCGTGTGGCGCGCGGTGTGGACCTCGCCACCGCCGCTGGATCCGCCCACGGTGTTGGCCCGGGTGGTCGAGGCCGGATTCGAGCTGGAGCGGCTGGAGGATCACACCGAGAACTTTGCGGTGACCGGCGAATTGATGGACACCCTCTACCGCGATCACCACGACGAGATCCTGGAGCACTACGGCGCCGAGACCACCGCCGGCATGGATGCGGCGATGCCGAAGCTGCGCGAGTTCATCCGTAACCACCTCGGCTACTACGTCTTCGTGGCCCGCAAACCGCGCTGACGCCCCGGAACGCCCGATCGGAGCCGTAGGAGGGCCGGGTGCGCGCGCCGCTGGACGAGCGCCTGCCCCGGCCCTGCGCCTGACGCACGGCGAACCAGCCCACCCCTGGCGGCTGACGGACACCGGGCCCGACCGCCGTCCTCCCGCCCACGGCGGCCGGGCCTCTCGACGACACGACGGACACCACCCTCGGCGCGGCCGACGCGCGAGGCCCCGGTGGCCGGTGGGCTATCGGCGAACGGCGTGCAGGTGCCAGGCGGGGCCCACCGCCCGGCCGGTGTCGTCGGTGCGCACGCCGTCGAGGTCGATGGTGACGCCCGCCGCCTCCAGGTCCGTCCGGTGTCGTTGCAGGTCCTCGCGGTTGAACGCGGTCACGTAGTGCGTGGGTTCGATCCGGGTGATGTCCCAGTGCTCGCTCAGGTGCGTGCGCAGGTTCTCCTGGGTGACCGCCAACAGGGGGAGATTGAGGCCGGGTTCCTTCACGTCGGCGAAGCAGACCAGGTGCAACTGTGCCCCGGGGCGGGTCACTCGGTGCAGCGCTGCGGCGTACGCACTGCGCCCGGATTCGTCGAGGCAGTGATAGAGGGCGCTGTCGAGGACGGTGTCGAACCCCTGGGCGAGTCCGTCGAGGGTGGTGGCGTCGGCGCGTACGAACGAGACGTCCAGGCCCCGGGCGGTCGCCCGGGCCGCGGCCTGCTCCAGGGCGCTCGCGGCCCCGTCGAAGCCGGTCACCCGGTAGCCGCGTGCGGCGAGGAACAGCGAGTTCTCGCCGAGCCCGCAACCGGCGTCGAGGATGTCGCCGGACAACTGCCCGCTGTCCGCGAGCGCGACGAGAAACGGCTGCGGTTCACCGATGTCCCACGGCACCAGGGTCAATCCCGAGTCCGGCAGGAGCGGTTCCCCTCGGTAGAGGGCATCGAAGTCGACGCCTCCCGGCGTCCTTGCCCCGTCATGCGATTCCTCCGCCATTGCGTCTCCCCGGGTCCGGTGGCTTCCGGCGTACCCGTGCGTCGACGGAAACCTTCACCATGTGGTGACGATTCGCGACTGTACGCCACCGAGGCGCCCAGATTCAACGATCGTCGAACCATCCGCCGCCGCAGGCTCCGATGCCTGGTCCGGAGCGAACCCCCGGCCCCCGCGGCGCCTCGGCGTACAGCAAGTCGCCTATCTTGACAGGCAGTTCGCCGGGCCACCGGGTGAGACGAAGCCCCGGGAGCCGCCCGCGCCACCAACCGGGACCGGACATCCGGGCCCACGCCCGTCGGTCGGCCGGCGAGCTGTTCGTCCGCGCCGGCGATGCGGGTCGTCCCCGATCCGGATCTCGGGGTCTACCCCGAGACGAATCCGGGTCGAGCCGGCCGTACGGCGGATGTGGCTGCGTCGGGCCGGGGCCGAGAGTGGGGCCCGTCCCTCACCGGCTTCCGAAAGGAACGGATGTGCGCCCCCACTCCCGCATGTTGCGCGTCACCGGCGGCCTGGCCGCCGGTGCCCTGACCCTGCTCCTGGCGGCCCCCGCGGCCCCCGCCGCCCCCGGCTCCCGGCCCGGCGCCACCCCCGTGGACACCGCCGAACTGCGGGCCGACCTGCGCGCGTTGGTCACCGGCGGCGGCACCGCGAGCCTGGCCGAGGTCCGCGACGGCTCGACGTCGTGGCGCGGCACGGCCGGCACGGCGAACGTGACCACCGGCGAACCCGTGCGCGCCGACAGCCGGTTCCGGATCGGCAGCGCGACCAAGCTGATCACCGCGACGGTACTGCTGCAACTGGTCGGCGAGCGCCGCCTCGACCTCGACGACCCGGTCGAGCGCCGACTGCCCGGCGTGCTCCCCGCCGGCAGCACGATCACCGTTCGACAACTGCTCGACCACACCTCGGGACTGTACGACTACACCCAACTCCCGGAATTCGCCCACGACCTGCTCGACCCGAAGGAGCTGCACACCTGGCTGACCACCGACCGTTGGCAGACCTGGCCGGCCGCCGAACTGGTCCGCCGGGCCCTGGCACACGGCCCATACCCCGGCGCCCCCGGCGAGTTCCACTACTCCAGCACCAACTACCTCATCGCCGGAATGCTGATCGAACGCCTCACCGGACACACATACGCGCACGAGGTCGAACACCGCATCCTGCGCCCGGTCGGCATGACCGACACCTCGCTGCCCGGCACCGCCGCCACGATCCCCGGCCCACACACGCACGGCTACGTGCTCAGCGGCTCCACCTACGTCGACGTCACCGAGATGAACATGTCCCTGGCCGGTGCCGCCGGCGAAATCATCTCCACCACGACCGACCTGATCCGCTTCAACAGGGCCCTGCTCACCGGACGACTCCTGCACCCGGCCCAGTTGAACGAAATGCGCAAAACCAACATCAGCGAACCGGGACACGGCTACGGCCTGGGCATCGACCGCTGGACCCTGTCCTGCGGCGACGTCTGGGGCCAGGGCGGCGCCTCCGTCGGCTACCGAGCCGCCGTCTACAGCACCCCCGACGCCAAGCGCACGATATCCGTCTCCTTCAACCCGACCCACGACGGCCCGACGCCGGCTCAGGGAAAAGCAGTCACGGATACCCTGGAACACACCTTCTGCGCCCCCAAGTAACCAAACCTCACCTCACCATGCCCAAGCCAAGCCGGCCGGCGTGTTCGCGCAGGCTCGGTAACACGCTCGGAATCGTGTGCCCGAGGTTGTGCCGCGGGCGGAGGTGACACCCCCGGGCGGAGGCGACCTCCGCCGGCGAAGGTCAGCCGTGGGCGGCACGGCAGATGCGGGCCTCGGGGGAGTCGTCCCCCATCCCGCCGAACCGGATGCCGAAGCCACAAACCGCCCGGGCATCGACGCCATCCGGTCGCCCCGACCCGCGCTCGGATTGACCCCGTCGACCCGAAGTGTCGGACGCGGAGGGATGGTCGGCGCGGTCCGAGGCACCGGACTTGCGGGGCAACGGGGTGGATACGGCCGATTGGGAGTCGGCGTGCGAACCGGCTCGCCGAGGGTCGAGCGGGTCGGACGCCGACCCCGCGAGTGTCGCGGGGTCGGGGAGGGGTGCGCTGATCGTGGTCAGGGCGGGATCCAGGGCCTGCGAAGGGGTGGTCGACGGCGCGGTGTCGCAGGCCGCCAGGAGCAGGAGGGCCGCAGCGGCGGCCAGTCGGGTGATATGCACGCGTTCCTCCGTGAGCACGAGGTTTGTCCCGTACGGGTAACGCGTGGACGCTCGCGGAGTCACTCACCTGCTGGGAGCACCGCACCGAGGCAACGCACCGAGGCAACGCACCCAGGCAACGCGCCCAGGCACCGCACCCAGGCAACGCGCCCAGGCAACGCGCCCAGGCACCGCACCCAGGCACCGCACCCAGGCACCGCACCCAGGCACCGCACCCAGGCACCGCACCCAGGCAACGCGCCCAGGCACCGCACCCAACACCGCGCCGGGGCAAACGTCGTCGGGCGCGGCACCCGCGACCCGGTACACGCCGGCTGCCGAGAACCGATCAGGGCGGACCGGCCCGCGCGGCCACGGGCGCGACCTGCCGACTGATCCGTTGCCGGGGCGCGGGTCGCTCGTTGAACCGGTACCCCCGACCGGCGCGCGTGCACGGTGACGGTGCGGATGCCGGGAATCGTTCGATCGACGCCAGCGAGGAGCCGAATGGCCGAGAGGATCGTCCTCAGCGCCGGGCCGGACGCCGGCTCGCCCCGAGGATCCCGTTCGCGGACCGCGCCACCGGGGCCGCGCGATCCGGCACCGGGGCGGCGGACGCCGTGCTCCGCGCGCGGGGCCGTACCGGTCCGGCCGCCGGCGCGCCACCGACCTCTCGCCGCCGGCGTGCCTACCCGCACGGGCGTACGAGGTCGACACCCCCGCCCGAACCGTCCGAGATCTCGGGAGAACCGTTGACCACTCACGCCTCCGCCGTCCCGGCCACGCCCCTGTTCGTCATCGAGTACCCCGAGGACGGCACCGCGACCGTGGACGGCACGCCCGTCCACGTGCCCGAGGGGACGGAAGCCCGGCATGCCGCCATCGACGAGGTCCGTTTCACCGCGTCCCTGCTCGACCGGCCCGTGCGCGCGATCGACGTCGACCCGGACGGCACGCGCTACCCGCTGCTCGTCGACCCGGACGGGACGCTCACGTTCCTGGCCGAACCCCATCCCGACCCGGGTGAAGAGGTCCCGGACGAGGAGGCGCCCGCTTCGTCGTTCGGGGACGCCGGGACACCGACCGACGGCTATGGCGACTACGACGGCACGTTCGGCGGGTGGCGGGCCGAGGAGACCGACGGGTACGACACAGGCGGGCCCGACCCGCGCGGGCCCGCCGGCGACGGACATCACACGGATCGACACGACCCGCGCGAGACGCCGCACCCGCTCGTGGTCGCCCGGCCGCCGGCCGAGCAGCCGCCGGTGACCAGGCCCGTGCGGCCCCGTCGCGCGCCGCGCCGCGCGTCCCGGTCCCCCCTTGGGGGCGCACCCACCGTGATCGGCCTCGCGGTCGCCGCGGCGATCACACTCGTCGCGATCGTGGCGTGGCCGGACGACGACTCGGCCGGCTCCGGAGCGACCACGACCTCGCGTGCCGAGTCCGCCGCGATCACCGCTCCGGCCGGCTGGCGGCAGAGGTCCGCCTGGTCGCGGTCGATCGCGCCGCCGGGAGCCGGTCGGCCGAGTGTGGCCGCCCTCGGGGGTGTCCTGGCCGTGCTCACGCCGGACCGTCGGGTCGCCCTCCTCGATCCGGACGACGGACGCGTCGACTGGGCCGGCGAGCCGCTGCCCGCCGGACACCTCGCACTGCATGCGACCGGCGACCCGGCCGCCCCGGTGCTCGTCGCCGAGACCGAGGGCCGACTCGTGGTGTGGTCCACACCCGGCGCTCGCGGACCCTCGCGCGTCCCCACCACCGTCGTGCTCGCGCCCGGCGCCCACGTCAGTTACGCCGGCGCCCTGCCCCTGGTGACCGGGCCCGACGGATCGGCCGCCGCGCTGCGCGGCGATGTCCTCGTTCCGGTGCGGGTTCCTGCCGGAGCCGTCGCGATGGCCGCCGACGCGACGCACATCCTCGCGGGGCGCGCCGTCGGCCCCTGGGAGCTGCTCGGCTTCGACGGTACGACGCGCGTGGTGACTCCGGCGCCGCCGCACCCCGGCGCGCGCATGGTGCGCATCGCCGGGGGCGGGCACGGGTCGGTCGCCGTCGTGTGGTCCGGATCCGAGGAGGGCAGCGAAACGCTCGCCGTGCACGATTCCGCTTCGGGCCAGGTGCTCACCGGCGCCGACGCCCCCGCCGGATCCCTGTCGAGCGCCTGGGTCCACCCGGACGGCGGTCCGGTCGCAGCCTTGGGACCCGTCGTCATCGATCTCGCCGACGGGCGCGCTTTGGTCACCCCGGGCGTCGTTGCCCGCTCCATCGCCGGCGGCCGGGTGTACGGCACGCGCGACGGCCACCCCGTCGCGTCGACGGTGCGCGGTGTGGTCGTCGTGCCGGACCACACCGCCATCCCGTGGGCCGTCAGCGCCGGCCGCGCGATCCTGCTCACCGGGGACGCGGACCGCGCGATGTTGCACGCCGTGGATCCGGCTCCGGCTCCGTGAACGAACCCGAGGCGCTCCGACGCGCGATACCGCGCCGGTGGCCCGACGGTGGGCGAAGCCCCGGGCCCGGGCGGAGGTTGAGGTGGAGGTGGAGGCGAAGCCCGAGTCCCGCTGCGCCGTGGACTCGGCGCTCTGCCCGACCCGCCGGGTCCGGCCCGGGGCAGCCGGGCGGTTGTTGCCTCAGCGGCGCCACCAGGCCCTCGCCGATCGTCCACGCCACCTTCAGCGCGGGGAGCGTCAGCAGGACGACGATCAGCACCGAGTGGCCGGGGCCGCCCCGCCGGTCCGCTGCGCGGTCGTCCCGGGACGCGGTCCGGCTTGTCGCCTGGTTCAGCCTAACCCTCACCCTCACCTTGACCTTTACTGTTGCCGTACCGCCATCAGTTGCCGTACCGCCGTCAGAGCAGTGACGTCATCCACCTTCGGTACAACCGGGCGAACGGGCCGTCGGCGTCGATCAGGTCCGATGGTGGGCCGTCCTCGACGATGCGCCCGGCCGCCATCACCAGGACGCGGTCGGCCAGCAGCACCGTCGACAGGCGGTGGGCGATGATCACCGCCGTTCGGTCGGCGAGCACGGTGGCCAGGGCCGCCTGGACCGCGCGTTCCGTCGGGATGTCCAGGCTCGAGGTGGCCTCGTCGAGGATCAGCACGCTCGGATCGGCGACGAAGGCGCGGGTCAGCGCCACCATTTGGCGTTGCCCGGCGGAGAGTCGGTTGCCGCGTTTGCGGATCTGCGTGTCGTAGCCTTCGGGCAGTCCGGCGAAGAACGTGTCCGTGCCCAGCGCGACCGCGGCGGCTCGGATCTCCTCCCGGTTCGTGCCGGCCCGGGCCAGCGCGATGTTCTCCGCGACCGTGCCGGTGAACAGGAAGTTCTCCTGGGTGACCAGGGTCAGTTCCCGGCGCAGGGTCGCGTCCGCCAGGTCGCGCAGGTCGACGCCGTCGAGTGTGACTGTGCCGTGGGTGGGGTCGTAGAACCTGGCGGTGAGCTTGGCCAGCGTCGACTTGCCCGCGCCGGTCGCGCCGACGACCGCGACGGTCTGCCCGGCGGGGATGGTCAGTTCCAGTCCCGGCAGCACCGGCGGTCCGGTCCGGGCGTACCGGAACTCCACCGCGCGAAAGTCGAGCCGGCCGCGGACCGGACGATCGGGCGCGAGCGGCACCGGATTCGTGGGTTCCGGCAGCGACGACGCGGTCTCCAGGAAGCCGGAGATCTTCTCCAGGGCCGTGCTCGCGGACGAGTACAGGTTGGTGAACGTCGCCAGTTCGTCCAGGGGGTCGTAGAACCTGCGCAGGTAGAGCAGGAACGCGGCGAGCACGCCCAGTTGCAGGGTGCCGTGGCTGAAGCGCCAACTGCCCAGCGCGAGTACCAGGGCCAAGGCGATGTTGCCGACGAGTCGCACGCCCGCCGTGTACCTGGCCACCACCTCCAGGGCGTCGGCGTGGGCGTCGCGGAAGGTCTCGTTGAGCTCGTTCATCGTGCTCTTCTTGCGGTCCTCCGCCCGGAACGCCTGGACCGCCCGGATGCCGTTCATGGTCTCGCCGAACTGCGCGATGATGCCCGCGACCGTGTTCCTGGCCCGGCGGTAGGACCGTTGCGAACGCTCGCGGAACCAGCGCGTCATCATCAGGAGCGGGACGAACGAGCCGAGCACGACCAGGGACAGCGGCAGGTCGAGCCACATCAACACGACGGTGATGCCGGCCACCGCGAGCAGCGACGTCAACAGGCCGTCGAGGCCCGCCTCGACGAGGTCGCGCACGGCCTCGACGTCGGAGGTCAGCCGGGAGATCACCCGCCCCGACGTGTAGGACTCGTGGAAGGCGACCGGGAGTCGCTGTGCGTGTCGGAAGATCCGCGTGCGCAGGTCGAGCAGCACGGCCTGGCCGACGCTTCCGGCGATGCGGAAGAACGCGTAGCGGGCCACCGCCGACAGCAGGCCACACGCGGTGAAGCCGACGACGTACCAGGTCAGCGTGTTCGCCTGGCCGGCGACGGCCCGGGGTACGCCGGTGTCGATCGCCTGGGCGATCAGCAGCGGGCCGGCCAACTGCGCGACGTTCTCGACGATCAGCGCGAACAGGGCGATGGACGCCCGCCCCACCCACGGTCGCAGCAGCGAGCGCAGCAGGCGTCGCGAGCGGGTCCGCACGCGGAGGTGAGTGGCCCGGTCGAGGTCGATCGCGTCCTCGGCGCGGTCCTGGGCGGCGGCATCGGACGTGTTCGGGTCCGGGCGGGCGGCAACGGCCTCGGTCATCCGCTCATCACCCCTCCGGCCGGCGACTCCCCGGACCACCGCGGCGCCGTCGACACCGGCGGGGTGGCCATCAGCGCGCGATATTCGGCGGATGTGTCGAGGAGTTCGCGATGCGTCCCGATCGCCGCGATCCGGCCGTCGGCCAGTACCGCCACGCGGTCGGCCAGCCGAGCCGTGTTCGGACGGTGGGCCACCACCAGCGCGGTCGAGTGCCGGAGCACGCGGCGCAGCGCCTGCTCCACCTCCGCCTCCGTGTGCAGGTCGAGGGCCGACAGGGGGTCGTCCAACACGAGCAACGCCGGTCGACCGACCACCGCCCGGGCGAGGGCGAGTCGTTGGCGTTGGCCGCCGGAGAGCGACAGGCCCTGCTCGCCGATGCGCGTGTCGAGGCCGTCCGGCTCCAGGGCGAGGACGAACTCCTCGGCGCTGGCCACGCGCAGCGCCGCGAGCACGTCGGCCTCGGCGGCGCCGGGGGAGCCCAGGGTCACGTTCTCGCGCACGCTCACCGAGGACAACAGTGCGTCCTCGAACGCGCAGCCGACCACCGCGCGCAGATCCGCGAGCCGCAGGTCGCGGACGTCGATGCCGTCCACGGTGATTCGGCCCCCCGTGACGTCGGACAGTCTGGGGACGAGGCCGGCCAGGGTGGTCTTGCCGGAGCCGGTGGCCCCGACCAGGGCCAGGGTTTCGCCGGGGCGTACTTCGAGGTCGATGTGGCGCAGCACGGGAGTTGCGGCACCGGGGAAGCGGAAGCTGACGTTCTCGAAGCGCAGGTGTCCGCGCGCGGGTCGGGTCGGTGGGCACGGATGTGCGGGGTCGGTGATCTCCGGGACGATGTCGCGGATCTCCCAGTAGCGATCGCACACCGCGGCGGCCGTGCTGGTCTCCGCGAGGGCCCAGCCGATGCACTCGGTGGGCCAGCGCAGATAGGTGCTGATGCCGACCGCGGCCACCAGGTCGCCGATGGTGAGGGTGCCGTGCGCGATGCCCACGCTGCCGACCGCGAACTGCCCGGCGATGCCCAGTTCGGGCAGGATCAGCAGGGCGGTGGAGAGCGCGGCCATCAAGCGCACGATGCGCAGTTCGGCGTGCCGGAGCAGGTGGGCCTGCTCGACGAACACGTGCGTGCGGGTCTTGGCCTGACCGAAGGACCTGAGCACCCGGGTGCCCAACATGGTTTCCTCGATGGTCGTGGTCAGGTGGCCGGCCTGGTCCTGGGCCGCTCGGGCGGCGACCTTGTACTTGGTCTCGTAGCCGAGCGAGACCAGCAACAGGGGGATCGAGGCGCACAGTCCGACCAGGGCGAGCAGCGGCGAGATCGTGAACAGCACGGCGATCCCCGCCACCAGGGTCAGCGTGTTGGCGATCAGGAAGACCGCCGCGAAGGCGAGGAACTTGCGCAGTGTGACCAGGTCGTTGACCGCTCGGGAGAGCAACTGGCCGGACGGCCAGGCGTTGTGGAAGGACGGGGGCAGGCGCAGCAGGTGGGTGAGGAAGTCGGAGCGCATCGTGGACTCGATGTGCGCGGTGGGGCGGGCGATGAGCTTGCGGCGGGCGTAGAAGAAGCAGGCTTCGGCGGTGCCGAGCGCCGCGATCAGCACGATCATCCACATGGTCGCGCCCATGCGGCCGTCGTGGAGCGGTCCGTCGATGACCCGCTGGACGACCAGGGGAATGGCGAGTCCGCACAACAGGGCCGCGAGGGTCGCGCCGGTCGCGCCGGCGACGGGCCGGCGGACCGGGCGTAGATAGGGTCCGAGCCGGCGGAGGGTGGCAAGTGACGAACCGGACCTCGGGGGCCCGGAATTCTCGACGCTCAAGGGGCGCTCCTGGTGACGAGCGGTCGACCGGAAATAATTTCGACAACCGGTCCGGGGGGAAGCCGGGGAACTGGTCCGGTAAACATCTTTGCGGGGACGAAGGGGCCTCGTGCTAGCCTGAATTGAATTCCCACGGGAGTCATATCGAATCGAGGCATGTCGTGTCCAATCGTTATTCCGGTGAGCTGGCTCGAATCAATTCCGATCAGACCTATGCCGAACTACGCAACGATGCGGACTTCTGGGAGCCGTGGGTTCGGGGCGCGCTCGCCGACCTCGGCTTTCCCGCGCCCACGACCCTGCGCGTTCCCGGGGAGAGCACGAACCCGGTGTTGATCGCCGACACCGGCCTGGCGGTGAAGCTGTACGGAGAACACTGGTGCGGCCCGGAGAGCTACGCGTCGGAGCTGGAGACGTACCGGGTGCTCCAGGGCACCGGGCTGCCGATCCCGCGACTCCTGGCCCAGGGCGAGCTGCGGCCGGGGGGTGCCGGGTGGTCCTGGCCCTTCCTGGTGATCGAGGCGGTCGAGGGCATCACGTGGCGGCAGACCATGGACGCCGCGGATCCCGCGGAGCGCCTGGCGCCGGCGCGCGACATCGGGCGCCTGCTGCGTCGGTTGCGGTCCGTGCCGCTGACCGGGTCCTCGGTGTTGCGGCCCGACTCCGAGGTGTTCGACGCGCTGCTCGAGGAACGTCGCGCGGCCACCGTCGCGGACCACCGCGAGTGGGGATACCTCTCGCCGCGCCTGCTCGACGACGTCGAGGCGTTCCTGCCCGAGGTCGGCGAACTGCTCGGCGGGCGTGAGCGTTGCTTCGTGCACGGCGACCTGCACGGCACCAACCTCTTCGTGGACGGCGACGGCAAGCGGGTCAGCGGGCTGATCGACTTCACCGACGTGTACGCGGGTGATCCCCGGTACGGCCTGGTGCAACTGCACCTCAACGCGTTCCGGGGCGATCGGGAACTCCTCGCCGCCGCGCTCGAGGGGGCGGACTGGGAGGTGGGCCGGGGCTTCGCCCGGGAGATGCTCGCGTTCACCTTCCTGCACGACTTCGAGGTGTTCGAGGAACTCCCGCTGGAGCTGACCGCCGTCGAGGATCTCGACGAACTGGCCGAACTGTTGTGGGGCGTGGGCTGAGGCCCCATACCGTCCGGATCGGCCCGGCACCCTCATCGGTGCCGGGCCCGATGGAAGTGCCAGGCGTCCTCGATCATCTCCTCGAGGCCGGGTCGGCCCGGCTTCCAGCCCAGTTCGCGGTGGATCCGGCCGCCGGCCGCGACGAGGATCGCGGGATCGCCCGGCCGCCGATCGGCGATCCGCTTCGGGACGGGACGGCCGAGCACCTGTTCGACCGCGCCCAGCACCTGCAGCACCGAGAACCCGCTGCCGTTGCCGAGGTTGTAGATCCGGTGCTCGCCGGGGGACACGTCCCGCAACGCGGCCAGATGTGCTTCGGCCACGTCGGCGACATGGATGAAGTCGCGCACACACGTGCCGTCGTGGGTCGGATAGTCGCCGCCGAACACGGTGAACTCCGGGCGCCGGCCGAGTGCCGCGTCCAGGGCGATCGGGATGATGTGCGTCTCCGGCTCGTGGCGTTCGCCGAACGGGCCGACCGCTCCCGCCACGTTGAAGTAGCGCAGGCTGACCGCGCCCAGGCGGTGGGCCCGCGCGTAGGCCCCGAGCGCCATGTCGACGGCGAGCTTCGAATGACCGTACGGATTGGTGGGGACGGTCGGGGCGTCCTCGTCGATCGGCACCCGGTCCGGTTGGCCGTAGGTCGCGGCGGTGGAGGAGAAGACCAGCCGCTCGACCCCGGCCCGCAACATCGCGGCCAGCAGGGTCAGCGTCTCCACCGTGTTGCCGTGCCAATACCGCTCGGGACGGCGGACCGAGTCGTCGATCAGCGAGCGCGCCGCGAGATGCACCACCCCGTCGAACCGCCTCGGTCCGCCCAGGACGCGCGCGGCCTCGGACATCGTGCCGCGCACGAACTCGGCCCCCTCGGGCACGCTGTCGGCGAAGCCGCTGGACAGGTCGTCGAGCACCACGACCCGGTGGCCCTCCGCCAGCAGGCGATGCGCCACCACGCTGCCGATGTACCCGGCACCTCCGGTCACCAGAAGCCTCATCGTCGTTCTCCTTTCGGCAGGACGTCGCGCGACGTCGGCAGGACATCCCCGGATCGAACTTGTCCGGGCGGCAGGCCTCGGGACGGAGTGCCCCCGGGCGAGACGTCGCCCAGCAGCACGTCGACCGCCGCGCGCAGGTCGGCGGCGACGAGGTCGGCCGCCGAGGCACGACCGGGCTCGGCCAGCAGCACGGTTCGGGTGCCAGCGGCCCGCCCGGCCCCGACGTCCGACTCGGTGTCGCCGATCATCACCGCGTCGCCCGGGGCGATGTCCGGGAAATCCGCCATCGCGCGCTGCAGCAGCCCCGGTTGCGGCTTGCGACATCGACAGGCGAACTCGTGATGCGTGCATGCGTACACGGCGTCCAGGAAGGCCCCCTGTGCCCGCAGCGACTCGGTCAGGCGTTCGTGTACCGCCGCCAGGTCGTCGAGCGACATCAGGCCGCGGGCCACACCGCGTTGATTGGTCACCACGACCACCCGCCGCCCGGTTCGATTGAGCGTACGAATTGCCGCGGCGACCCCCGGGAGCAATGTCAATTCATCGGGTGATCGTACATAACGACCGGGAGCCGGGGAGATATTCAAAGTACCGTCCCGATCCAGGAAAAAGGTCCGCGGTGCGGTCATGAGATTTCTCTTTTTCGTCTCGGCACTTCCTCGCGACGGAATGTGCTGTTAGATTCCAGTTATTCCCCGCCGAAAGCCGGATGCGCAATACCCCGGCGGCGCGGAATGGTTTGCGGCATCGTATTCCGCTTTCTCCGGAGGTGTGACGCACATGGTTGCGACCGATCGAGCACGACCGCGAATCCTCTTCGTCTCGGCCAACGAGTCGGCGCCGTGGGGGCCCAGCGAGACCAACTGGGCGCTCGCCGCGGCCCACTGGCTGGGCCACGGCGCCGAGATCCACGCCAGCGTCAAGGGCTGGGACGAGGTTCCCGGCGAGCTGGCCGCCCTGGAACGAGCCGGCTGCGTGCTGCACCGACGCTGGGACCTGCCGCCCTACGACTCCCGACCGGTGCACGAACTGCCCTGGTCCGAAAAGCAGTCGAGCACCCTGGAGGCGGTGCGACCGGACTTCGTCGTCGTCTCGCAGGGCGACAACTACGAGGGCCTGGGCTGGATGGAGGAGTGCGCGCGCCGCGGCTTCCCCTACGTGGCGTACGCCAACTCGGCCTCCGAGTACGAATGGTCCCCCGACGACGTCGCGGCCCGCCTGGCGCTCGCCTACAACGCCGGACTCGCCTCCTTCTTCGTCTCCGAGAGCAACCGGGACCTGACCGAACGGCAGGTGGGCGCCGAGATCCGCAACGCCCGCGTGGTGCGCTGCCACTTCAAGGTCGACTACGCCGCCGCGCCGCCCTGGCCGCTCGACGACGAACCGGTCAGGCTCGCCTGCCTGGCCCGGCTCGACCCCAACAGCAAGGGCCACGACGTGCTCTTCGACGTGCTCGCGCAGCAGAAGTGGCGCGACCGGCCGCTGACGGTGTCCCTGTACGGCGCCGGCGACTACGAGGGCGTCCTGCGCGCCCTGAGCGACCGACTCGCGCTGACCAACGTCGAGTTCGCCGGCTACGCCAAGGACATCGAGGACGTCTGGCGCACCCATCACGCGCTGATCCTGTGCTCCCGCGCCGAGGGCCTGCCCACCGTGATCATCGAGGCGATGCTCTGCGGCCGGCCCACCATCGTCAGCGACGTCGCGGGCAACGCCGAACTGCTCACCGACAACGAGACCGGGTTCGTCGCGGCCGGCCCGGTGGCGGCATGCCTGGACGAGGCGCTCGAACGCGCGTGGCAGCGCCGAGCGGAATGGCCGGAGATGGGCCGACGGGCGGCGCGAGCGGTGCGCCGGGAGATCCCGCGCGACCCGATCGCGATCCTGGTCGAGGAGTTCAAGGAACTGATGACGGTCTGAGCCGGCCGCTGCTTCCGGGCGGGCCCCGCCCGGAAGCAGCCCCGGTCCACCCGGACGCGGCACGCGCATCACACCTTCCTCAGTCGTTCGGCGGCCGACTCCGGCTCCAGCGGGGTGAAGTACGTCCCGCTGCCCAGTTCGCCCGCCGCGATGTAGCGCGGCACCCCCGGCGCCCGCCACACCACGTTGATCTCCAGGTACAGATGCGCCCAGGGCCAGTCGCCGCCGTCGAAGGGCCGCTGGTGGATCCACAGGAAGTACGGCGCCGGCCGGCCGAAGAGCCGATCGACGCGGCCGAAGACCGCGCCGAGCAGCCGCGCCAGGGCCCGGCGTGCCCGCGGATCGCAGCGCGGCAGATCCGGGACGTGCCCGCGTGGCGCCAACCGCAGCGCGTACGGGTACAGCGGAGCCTCCGGCACCCACGCCCGCCACTCCTCGTCCTCGGCCACCACCAGTTCCTCGGGCGGCCCCGCGCACAGCGGACACGAGCCCGACTCGGCGCTGCGCGCGAGCTGCACCGCCGCCGTGCGCGGCGGCTTCGCCAGCGCGAACGCCTGTCCGTGCGGGTGGTCGACCGTGGCACCCGCGTCCGGCCCCCGGTTCTCGAACAACAACACGTAGCCCACGTCGGGCCGCGCGCCGAGGGTTCGGGTGCAGTCGGTCAACAACTCGATCGTGCGCAGCGCCTGGTCGGCCCCCAACGTGGCCCACGAGGCGGTGTGTTCCGGCGAGTACAGCAACACCTCGCACCGCTCACCGTCCAGCGCGGGCCAACGGTTGGGAAAGCGCCGGACCTGATAGGGGTCCGGCGCCTCGATTCCGCCCGGGCAGAACGGGCAGTCGTCGGTACGGGTGCGCGGGCGGCCCTGCCGGCGACCGTTCACCACGACCGTGTTGCCCGTGAGCGGATCCGTCCTCAGCTCGGCCACGCCGCGCCCCCCTGCCGGCCGTCACCCCTGGGCACGGATCGCCACCCGGATCACGTCGGCGCCCGGCTTGTCGGCGAGTCGGAATGCCTTGTCGGCCTCGGCGAGATCGAGCACGTCGGTGATGATCTCGTCGGTACGCACCGCCCCGCGCGCGACCAGGCCGGCCGCGGCGGGCAGATATCGGCCCGGACCCATCACACCGATCGTCTCCATCAACTTCAGCGGCCAGTTGGCGGAGAGCAGTTCCACCCGCTTGCCGACGCGGTAGCCGATCAGGCCCACCCGGCCGCCGGGGGTGACGAGTTCGGTCGCCAGCCGGAGTGCGTCCGGCTCCCCGCAGGCGTCCAGGACCACGTCGGGCAGGCCCGCGGGACCCGCGTCGTCGATCCAGGCGGCGACCGCGTCGGGCGTACTCAGCGTCGTCTCGGCGCCGAGCCGCCCGGCCACCGCCGCCCGCTCGGGGATCGGGTCCACCGCGAGCACGACATTCGCCCCGAGCGCCCGGACCGCCTGGAGCACATTGAGTCCGATCCCGCCGCAGCCGACCACCGCCACCGACTCGCCCGGCTCCAGGCGTACCCGGTGCAGTGCGTGCAACGCGACGGCCAGCGGCTCTGCCTGAGTGGCCGTCAGCAGATCGACGTGGTCCGGGAGAGGCACCAGGTTCGCGGCCGGCAGCGCGATGTACTCGGCGCAACCACCCGGATCGGTGAACCCGAACTCGCGCAGGCCCGGGCACATCACCGGTTGGGACAGGCCGCACCATCGGCAGTGCCCACAGGCGAGCGTGAGATCGCCGATCACCGACCGGCCCGGGGCCACGCGCCCACTGCGGTCCTCGACGACGACACCGCTCCATTCGTGGCCCGGCACGGCCGGGAACGCCACCCCGTGCCAGGCGTTGTTGTACAGCGACACGTCGCTGCCGCAGATCGAGTTGTACGCGATCCGGACCAGGGCCCACCCGTCGGGCAGTTCGGGGTCCGGTACGTCGCGCACGATCACGTCGCGGGGGCCGTTCAGTACTGCTGCTCGCATGCGAGGGCCTCTCTCATCGCAGGGGGACGGAGTCGCGCAGGGTTTGGGTGACGAAGTGGAAGATCATGCTGTGCATCGCCTCGGCCAGTCCCACGTCCTTGGTCGGGGCGTTCACCTCCAGGTCCGCGAGGTCGCGCAGGGTGCCGCCGGTGCCCGCGGTCACCGCGATCACGCGCAGGCCCGCCTGCCGGGCATGGCGCGCCGCGGCGACCACGTTGGGGCTGGTCCCCGAGCAGCTGATGACCAGGAGGCGATCGTTCGGGCGGCCCAGCAGCCGCAGCGGCTCGGCGAACACCCGGTCGTAGCCGCAGTCGTTGGCGTAGGCCGTGAGCAGGGACAGGTTGTCGGCCAGGGCGATCGCCCGCAGCGGCGGGTGCTGCCCGGAATCGGTGCCCTTGAGGAGGTCCTGGGCCAGGTGGGAGGCGGCCGATGCGCTGCCGCCGTTGCCGGCCAGGAAGACCGTCGCGCCGAGCCGGCGGACGTCGTCGAGTTCGTCGATCAATCGTTGGACCTGATCGCCGACGGCCCCCAGCAACGCCCCGGCCGCCGTGAGGTATTCGCCCCACAGGCTCTGGCCGGGGCAGCCGGGCGCGGCGAACGAGTTGTGCGTCATTCCTGCTTCCCTGCAATCTGTCGAGGAATCCGGTGGGGTCGAGGGCCGGCCCGGTCGGTACCGGGCCGGTGGTGCTATTCCGCGGACACGACCTCGCGGACGAAGTCCTCCTCCACGTCGTGGTCGACGTAGCCGCTGCCGCGCAGATCGCTCGTCTCGCCGTCCAGCTCGCGCCAATCGGTGAGAAACGTGGGTCCGTACCCGAAGGCCACCAGGAGCCGGTCGCCCGGGCTGCGCTTGCGGCGGGTTCCGTGCATCAGCGCCTCGTTCAGCAGCAGCAGGTCGCCGGAGCGCACGAGTACGTCGGTCAGGGTGGGGAATCCGTCGTCGATCAGCGACGTGCGCACGCCGCGTTCGGCGCGCGGGCGCAACAGCGGGAAGTTGGCCTTGTGCGAGCCCTGGATGTAGCAGAACGCCCCATCGTCGGGCGTCTGCACGTCGCTGAGGTAGATCAGCGCCTTGACGTAGGGGCAGTAGAGCTTGCCGTCGTGGTAGGTGTGGGTGATCGACATGTCCCGACCGACCGAACCCTCGCCGAGGTCGAGCAGTTCGGCGTTGCCGCCGTGCAGGTACAACACGCTGTCCGGGCCGCGCCGCAGGGCGTAGCCCTCCAGCAGGCGCAGCGGTTGATTGACGACCTCGCGGGCCCGGAACACCAGGCGATCGTCGAGCGCGAGTCGACGAAAGACCGGGCTGGCCTCGGGCAGGTCGGTGTAGCGCGCGGTGTTGGAGAACCCCGAGTCGCCGGCCGGGAGCCGGTCGAGTTCGGCGCGGAAGGACGCCACCTCGTGCGCACCGAAGGCATCGCGCACGAGCAGGAATCCGGTGGTGTCGAACAGGTACAACTCTTCCGGGGAGAGTGCGGGCACGGCGGTCACCTTTCGCTGTGGCCGGTCGGCGACGGACCGGGGTGGTGCGTCGGGGCGGTGCGGGCCGCGACCTCGCGCCGCGCCGCGGGCAGTGCCCCGGCCAGGGCGGCCAGGACGAAATCGGCGTCGTCCTCGTTCATCCGGGTGTGCAGGGGCAGGCAGATGTGGTGCGCGCACACGTCGACGGAGACGGGGTGCTCGCCCGGCGGTATCCGGTCCGCGAAGACCGGCTGGGTGTCCAGGGGCATCTCGTAGATCTCGCCGCCCAGTTGCACCCCGGCCTCGGCCAGCGCGGCCCGCAGCGCGGCCCGGTCCAGCTCGGGGTCGAGCAGCACGACGTACTTGTACCAACTGGCCGACGGGTGCGCCGGGAGCAGCGGTCGCACGCCGGCCAGCGCCTTGAGCCCGGTGGTGTAGCGCTGGGCGAGTCGGCGGCGGACGGCGAGGAATTCGTCGAGGCGGCGCAGTTGGGTGCGGCCGACGGCGGCGTGCAGTTCGCTCATGCGCGCGTTCTCGCCGAGCGTGGTGTGGTAGCTGCGCCAGGCCTCCGGCTTGCCCAGGTTGCGGTGCAGCCGGACCGCGGCGGCGAGGTCGTCGTCGTCGGTGACGAACATGCCGCCCTCGCCGGAGGTGATGACCTTGGTGGCGAAGAAGGAGAACGCGCCGGCCGCGCCGAAGGTCCCCACGTGTCGGCCGCCCAGTCGGCTGCCGTGCGCGTGGGCGCAGTCCTCGAACAGCCACAGGCCGCGCTCGGCGCACCAGTTCGCGATGGCTTCCAGGGCGGGGGTGACGATGCCGCCCATGTGCACGACCATGACGCCCACGGTGTCCTCGGTGACCGCCTCCGCCAGTTCGCGGACGCCGGGGGAGAGGGTGTCGGGCTCGACGTCGACCAGGCGGGTGCGCAATCCGGCGAGCAGTGGTGCGGCGGCCGAGGAGTAGAAGGAGTTGGCCGGCACCAGGACCTCGCCGCCCGGCTCGGGCGCGAGCGCGCGCAGCCCGCAGACCAGGGCCGCGGTGCCGGTGGCCACCGCCACCGCGTGCCGGGCGCCGGTGTAGGCGGCCATCTCCGCTTCGAAGGCGGCCACTTCGGCGCCCTGGGCGAGCTGTCCCGTCTCCAGGCAGGTGCGCACGGCGCGCAGGATGTCGTCGATGTCGCGGGCGGAGAAGTCGGGGCGTACGGGCACCACACGCGCGGTCGTCACCGGCTCCTCACCTCCGCGCCCCGGTCGCGGCCGGCCGGCGCCGGGAAGCGGCCCGATTCCAGCTCCATGCGCAGTCCCTCGTCGAGTCCGATCCGCGGCGTCCAGCCGAGCTGTCGGCGGGCCTTGGCGGTGGATACGAAACGCTGGGAGTAGGCCAGTTCGCCGCGGCGGGTGGGTTCCTCGCGATGCTCGATCGGTACGTCCCCGAACAGTGCGGAGACGCGCCGGGCCAGGTCCAGGGTGGTGACCACCTCCGGGCCCTCCAGGTTGTAGACCTGGTTGCCCGCGGCCGGTGCCGCGGCCAGGAGGAACGCCTCGGCGAGGTCGTGCACGTGCAGGAAGGCGCGGCGTTCGGAGCCGTCGCCGAAGACGGTCAGCGGGCCGCCGGCGGCCGCCGCGCGCAGGAACGCCGAGACGACCAGACCGGGCCACATGCCCGGTCCGTAGATCGGGCTGTAGCGCAGCACGGTGGAGGACAGGCCGTGCAGGCGGGCGAAGTCGCGGGCGAGCAGTTCCTTGGCGATCATCGTCGTGGTGTAGAAGTGGCCCGCGCCGGTGGGCAGGAACGGCTCGTCCTCGTCGATCGCCTCGACGCGCATGGCGTTGTAGACCCAGCAGCTGCCCGCGATCACCACCCGGGAGACGTCGTGCGCGGCGGCCGCGGCGAGTACCGCCGCGGTGCCGGTCACATTGGCGTCCATGGCGCCCACGGGGTCGGCGAGCACGGCCCGGGCGTCCGCGACACCGGCCAGGTGCATGACGTGGTCGGGCCGCCAGGACGCGAAGAGGGCGGTCAGTTCGTCCCTCGCGGTGACGTCGATCGCGGATCCGGGGAACGGGTCGTCGGGTGTCCACCGGGTGTCGAGGACGTGCACCTCGTGTCCGTCGTCGTGGAATCGGCGGGCGACGTGCCGACCGATGAAGCCGGAGCCACCGGTGACCAGGCAGCGCATCAGGTCCTCTTTTCGGACGTTGGGGAAGGCAGCCCGGACGTCGGGGAAGCCGGCACGAAGGTGTCGTGCTCGGCCGCGCTCAACCGTTCGCGCCACGCGTCGGGGCTGTCGACCGCGCAACCGTCGTCGCTGTCCGGTCGTTCCTCGAGCAGGGTGAGGAAGCGGTGGTCGGTGAGGTCTTCGGTGCGGTGTTCCTGGAGCTCGCGGAAGTTACGGCGGGTGCGCTGGCGGTGCGGCATACGCTTGCCGACGCTGCCCATGCAGTTGGCGCAGGCCCGCAGCGGCTCGGAGCCCTGGAGGTAGGCCAGCAGTCGGTCGGCGAAGTCGGGCTCGTCGGTGATCCGCAGTCCGTCCGCCCAGATCTGGTCCAGGTCGCCGACCACCTGGGGGACGAAGACCGATTGTGGGCATTTGAAGAAGTGGCCCTCGAAGACCGTGTGGCAGCGCCAGACATGCGCGATCTGGCACGTCGAGTAGATCCGCCGGATCAACTCCCGGTCCTGCGTACCGTGTTCGGAGTAGGAGTAGCGAAAGTGCGAGTAGTGGGAGACGGTGAGCGTGACCCCGTGGGTGGTGGCGTACGCCCGGATCTCGCGCATCTGCTCCTCGGACGGTTCGCGGTCGGGGTAGACGGAGATCTCCACCTCGTCCACGGCCGCCCAGAAGTCGTCGCGCATGCGGGGCAGGAGCAGGCCGTTGGTGCACACGACGATGCGCGGCGCGAGGCCCGACTCCCGGGTGTGCCGCAGGATCGTCACCAGTTCGGGGTGCAGCAGCGGCTCGCCGCCGAGCACCTTGACGAACTGCGCGCGAAAGGATCGGGCCAGCAGGGTGAGGTCGTGGGCCGCGGTGTCGGGTTCGAGGAACGAGCGGCGAAAGACGGGGGAGAGGTGGCTGCACGAGGCACAGCCGAGATTGCAGTGGTGGGCGACGTTGAGTTCGCACCCTTCGGGGGTGACGACCTTTCCGTCGGCCATGCGATACGTCATCGTGCTGCCTCAATCTCGCCAGGAGAAGGTGGAATCGAAGGGCTTGGCGAAGTTGTTGGAGTAGCCGCCGAGGTAGTAGCGCAGGGTGGGCCGCTCGGTGCAGGAGACGGGTTCGCCTCGGTTGCGCAGGTCGATGGCGAGCTTGTCGTCCTCGCCGATGCGCTCGGCCTCGTCCCGCGCGTCGAAGCGGTCGCGGAAGGGGACACTCAGCAGCAGGGCGCGGGCGAGCAGCCATTCGCCGGTGTCCACCGAGATCACCGGGTCCGGGGTGTCGAGCGGATCGAGCCGGTCGCGGCGCACGCAACTGCCCGGGCTGACCACGCCCTTGACCCGCATGCGTTCGTACTCGGCGCGACCGTCCGCGTCGTCCTCGGGCCACGGCTCGCGCCGGCCCAGGTAGGGGCTGCCGTCCGCGTTGAGCATCCGCAGATGCGAGTGGATCGCGCGGTGTCCGGTGCGGGCGGCGCAGGCGAGGAGGGTGGCGAGGTGGTCGGGCTCCCATTCGTTGTCGTCGTCGAGGAAGGCGATCCACGGGGCCTCGCTGATCCGCACGGCCATGTTGCGCAGACGGGAGGAACGGCCGGGCCCGGAGACGTCGTTCGGGCCGCGGCCGGCGACCAGCCAACGGGTGTTGTCCGCCGGCGGGGGCCCCTCGCGCAGGGACCGATAGGTGTCGTGACAGTCGTCGACGACCACAAGATGCTCGAACTCGTGCTCCACCTGCTGTTCCCGGACGCTGCGCAGGGCCCGGGCGAGGAGGGTGGGTCGGGTCCGGGTGAGCGTCACGACGGTGACCACGGGTTCCGGCCGGCGTCGACTCGCGTCGGGCGAGCGGCCGTTCACAGCGGCAACCTGACGACTTCGGAACCGCTGTCGGTGAACCGGAACGGCATTTCGCGCAGTCCGACCTCGGCCAGGCTCGCGCGCACGTCGGCCTGCCGTCCCGGGGCACAGACGAGCAGCAGGAATCCGCCGCCGCCGGAGCCGAGCAACTTTCCGCCGTCGGCTCCCGCCTCGACGGCCCGATCGTGCAGGGCCTGTAGGCGTGGACTGCTGACCCGGGAGCCGAGTTGCGACTTCAGCGTCCAGTGTTCGTCGACGAGGGCACCGACGCCGTCGACCTCCCCCTGCTCCAGGGCCTCGGTCATCTCGTCCGCGATCCGGCGGATGCGGTGCAGGCGGCGCAGCGCGCCGTGGTGGCCCGCGAGCGTGCGTCGGTTCTGTTCGGCGAGGATGTCGCCCGCGTCCCGGGTGATCCCGGTGTGGAAGAGCATCAGCCGTTCCTCCAGTGCGGCCCGGGTCTGCGGGGTCAGCACGAGCCGGTCCGGCTCGACGTGTCCCGACGGGTGGAAGCGCAGCACGCGCAGCCCGCCGTAGGCGGCCATGTAGTGGTCCTGTCGGCCGACGGCGCGGCCCAGGTCGGTGATCTCCACCTCGCTCGCCGCGGTGGCCAGCGCCCGGGCGGACCGCGTGTCGCAGGCCGCCGCGGCGTGCAGCAGCGAGACGGTGAACGCCCCGGAGCCGCCGAGACCGCTGCCGGCGGGGACGTCGCCGAAGGAGGCGATCTGGGTGTCGGTGTGCAGTCCGGCGCGCAACAGGCAGGCCCGGGTCATCTCGTCGGGGTGATCGTGGGCGCGCTCGCACACGTCGTAGGTCTCGGTGGCCGCGCGCAGTCGGCCGCGGAACTCGCGGGGATAGACGGTGACGGCCACGAACCGGTCGATGGCGCAGCCGATCACCAGGCCGCCGTAGCGCAGCGCGTAGCTGGGGATGTCCGTGCCGCCGCCCGCGAGCGAGACGCGCAGGGGGGAGCGGGCGGTGACCAGTTCGGGCCTGGTTCGGGGCGGGGCCTCGGGGGCCGGGCGCAGCGCGACCGGTGCCGGGTATCGGATGTCGGTCATGGGCCTTCGTGCCCTTTCGGGCACTGCCGGCCGACGTCGGCCGGGGTGTAGTCGGCGCGTGGGCGCAGGAGTTCGCGCAGGCGGGGGATCCGGCCGGGGTCGATGGCCGGCGCGTTCTTGATCGTCTCGCAGGTTCGATGCGCTGTTCGGCGATGCCGATCGCCTCGGCCGAGACGTCGTTGCACGACCATCGGCGCCCGGCCGACTCGGCGGCGATGGTGGTCGAGCCGATTCCGGTGAAGGGATCGACGCAGTCGTCGAGCCGGGTGTGCCGAGCCCCCGGGTTCACCCCGTCGCCCAGGAGTTCCGGGTTGTACCAGTGGAACTCCTGGAGCAGGTGCCACCGGCCGCCGGCCAGGAGTCGGCTGAGCGCGGCGTAGTGCTGCACGGTGCGGACCGGCTTGTCTGCAGCCCATGTGCGGCCCGCCTCCGGGACCACGCTGCCGTCCGGGGTCGGCACGCGGGAACTCGGCCGTGAAACCGGCGAGCCGGTCGCCGTAGGCGGGCATCGTGGGATCGGCGGAATCGGGGCGGTGGGGACCGGCGAACCAGGGCGAGGTGATCACCAGGCGTACGCTCGCCGCGGGCAGCGTGCGCAGGACGGCGGTCGCGTCCCCCCGGGTCGGGGTGTCGCGGGCGGTGGAGGTCACGGTGTACCGGGCGGTCCCGTTCGCGGTGGTGCTCGTGCTCATCGCCCGGCCCTGGCCTTCTCCAGCGCGGTGACCACGAGTTCCATGTGCTCCGGTGGGGCGAGGAACATCCGATGCGACAGGACGACGCCGTTCGCGCCCGCGTGTTCGGCGACGGGCAGGTGGAACCGGGTCGGGTCCAGCGCCCGTACCTCGGCGCGGTCGGCCGAGCCCTTGGCCCAGGCGGAGCACAGCGGTTGGTAGAGGACGTTCCCGTTGAGCGCCGAGTCGATCGGCTCGACGTGGATGCCCAGTTCCCGGGTCAGCACGGCGGCGACCGTGTCCTTCGCGCCGGGGCCGAACACCGCCGGGTCAAGCCGCAGACACACCTGATAGGCGGCGTCGACGGTGAGGGCCTCGGGCCTGGTCAGCGGCGACACCCCCTCGAAGCCCGCCAGCAGGTGCTCCAACCGCCGCATCGACACCCGTCGCCGGGCGTTTTGCTCGTCGAGGCGGGAGAGCCCGTCCAACGCGACCGCGGCGTTGAACTCGCTCATGCAGTAGTTGTAGCCCTGGACGCCGGCCAGTTCCTCCAACTCCAATTCGCCCCGGGGTACCGCCGCGCGCCGGCGCCGACCGTCGGCGCGTTTGCGGTAGAGGCTGTGGTAGACCTCCGGGTCGGAGGTGACCGCCACGCCGCCCTCGCCGGAGGTGAGCAGCTTGGTCTGTTGCAGGCTGAACGCCCCGGCCCGGCCCAGCGATCCGAGGCGGCGGTCGCGCCACATCGCGCCGTGCACGTGCGAACAGTCCTCGATCAGGGCGACGTCGTGGCGGGCGGTCAACGCGGTCATCGCGTCCAGGTCGACGGCGGAGCCGTAGAGGTGGACCGCCATGATCGCCCTGGTGCGCGGGGTGATCGCGGCCTCCGCCGCGGGCACCGACATGCACAGGGTGTCCGGCTCGACGTCGACGAGCACGGGCACCGCTCCGACGCGCAACACGGCGGAGGCACACGCGACCCAGGTCAGGCCGGGGACCAGGACCTCGTCCCCGGCTCCGACCCCGAGGGCCTCCAACACGATGGTGAGCGCGGCCGAGCCGTTGCAGGTCGGTACGGCGTGCCGGGTGCCGATATAGCGGGCGAACTCGTCCGCGAACGACTGCTCGAAGGAATCCACTCCCGTGTACGCGCCGCTGACCGTCCAGCGACCCGAGGTGAGGGCGGAGAGCAGGTACTGCTTCGTCTGCTCGGTATGCGCCGGCCATCGCGGCCAGGCGGGGGCGGTCGTCATGGCGTCCCTCGGACGAGCCGCCGACGTCGAGCAAGTGTGGGCGCTGTGGCGTGCAACCTGATCTACCTCCGGTTCACGAATTCCGCAGGCCGTCGCGCCGAAGGTCCGGCGTGCGACGACATGCGCTCGCGGAAGCGTCATGAAGTGCCGTGCATCATCCGCTTTAGTGGATGACCGATGCGTTGAGCGTAAGCCTGAGGTGGATGGACCTGTCAACCATGGCGGACGCCCGATTCGCTCGGCGACCGGGCGCGAAGCGGGCGCACGGTGGTGCGCGCCGGGCTCGGGAAGGCTCGCGGCGGACAAACGGCGGACGAACGGCGGACACCTGGCGGGGACTTGCGCCATCGTTCGCACGCCGACGCCGCACGGAGCCGAACCTCGGGCAAGCGCACCCGTGCGCGCCGGCCCGGCGGTGGTGTGTCAACTGTGGCGGATGCGAGTATTGGTCGACCGGTGGGCACCGCCCGCCGGCCCGCACAGGCCATCGCGGCGAGGACGAACATGACCACCAAAGAGCCGGCACCCGACTCCGAATCCGACTCCGGCAGACCACTGCCGCGCACATTCGACCAACGACTCACCGAATTGATCACGACGCTGTACCCGGACAAGCGCAAACGGCCGGGATACGCCCGACTCGCCAAGGAGATCAGCGAGAGTACCGGCGGCGCGATCTCCGGCACCTACCTGTGGGAACTGGCCACCGGCAGGAAGCGCAACGTGACCCTGGAACAGCTGGACGTCCTCGCGGAGTTCTTCGGCGTGCCGCCCGCGTACTTCCTCGACGACGGGGTCGTCGAGCGCGTCAACGCCCAACTCGCCCTGGCGATCGCCCTTCGGGACACGCGCGTGCGCAACCTCGCGCTGCGCACCGAAGGCCTTTCGCCGGCGACCCTGGACGCCCTGCTGACGATGGTGAACGAGGCCCGCAAGGCGCAGAACCTGTCGCCCGTCGAGGACGAGGCGCCGCATCCCCCCACAACGGACCACTGAACAATTCTCGGAACAAGGGGACAAGCAAGGCAGTTCGGCGGGCGATGTGTGCGGAGCGTGTGCCTGGGGAGACTAAGCGTACGAGTCGAGTGGGGACTCGAATCGACGCGGGTCTCGCGGCCGAGGCCGCCTCCACTCGTCGTTGACCGAGGTCCTGTCGACCACGTACCGACAGGGAGCCCCGACGGCACCGGTGCCGGGACCGGTGCACGCTCCCGGCCACCGCTCCGGGCGAGGGATACCTCCCTGCCGGTCGACCCGCGCGAGGAGATTCGATGTTCCTGCAGGACGCCGAAGTGCGCCGCCGCTGCCGCTCCGTGCTGGCCCTGCTCGATCCGCCCCGACCCTTCTCGGTGCCGGCGCTGTGTCGGCAACTGGCCGAACAGCGCGCCCGGCCACTGCGACTGCATCCCCTGCCCCGACAAGCCGCGGCCTCCGGCGTGTGCGGTCTATGGCTGGCCACCGATACCGACGACCACATCTTCTTCGAGCAACGCACCGGCAGACTGCACCAAGAGCACATCGTGCTCCACGAGATCGGGCACGTCCTGCTCGACCACCACACCACGCTCCCGGACGGCGACGGGATGCGGATGTTGCTCCCCGACCTGGCCCCCCACCTGGTGCGACGCCTGCTCGGCCGGACCAACTACACCACGCCGCAGGAGCGCGAGGCCGAGACGCTGGCCAGCCTGATCCGCACCACCGCGGAAGAGGCCGGCTCCGCACCGTCGGACGGAGCGCTACGGAAACTGCACACCGCCCTGGGCGTACACATCTGACATGCGGATCGACCCAGCCGGATGGTCCGACGGCTTCGAACTCGTCAGCACACTCTGCCTGATGGCCACGGTGTTGTGGTGCGCCCCGTCCGCGCTGCGCAATCCCGGGCAGCGCACGCTCTGGTGCGCGGTGGCGTTGGCGGCGCTGGCCATGGTGCTCGGCATACCCGCGATCGATCGACACCTCGTCGACCTCGGCCTCCGGCCGCCCCTCGTCTCGGTGAGCCGCAACCTCCTCGGCGTGTTGTCCGCCGGCGTACTGCTCTCCTTCGTGGCGCAATTCACCGGCAACGCACGCGTGCGATCGGCCCTGCACGCCCTGGTGCCGATCATCCCCACGACGCTGGCGCTGCTCACCGTGATCGAGACCCGAGGCGGGCACGACGACCTGAGCGACGCCCTGGATCCGAGCCACACCACCGCCTACTGGGTGATCCTGACCGGCACCCACCTGACCGCCAACATCGCCTGCGCACTCCTGTGCCGACGCTACGCCCGCCGCGCCGCCGAGGGCCGGGGCGACAGCGGCGCGGCCCGCCGCGGTAGTCGCCAACTGCGGCTCGGCATGCGGCTGTTCGGCTGGGCCGCGATCTGCGCCGGGGTGTACTGGGGGACCGCCCTGGCGTACTTCCTGCTGCCGCGGGTCAGCGGCGCGCAGTACGCGCGACTCGCGATCGGCCTGCACGCGCTCCTGCGGGCCGCCGCCCTGCTGGTACCCACCGCGGCCACCGCCGCACGCAGACTGTCGGACGTGCGGACCATCTGGCGACTGTGGCCGTTGTGGCACGACCTGGTACAGGCCGTGCCACACGTCGAACTCTTCCAACGCCGGCCCCGACACCGGGAGTTGTTGACCGCACCCGCGCACTGGCGGCTGCTGCTGTACCGCAAGGTGATCGAGGCCCACGACGCGCTGCTCGACCTCCAGGGCTACGCCCACCCGGCGCTCCTGGACCGCGCCCGCCGCCATGTGTCCGCGGCGGGCACACCTCCCGCCGGCACCGAACCCGCCGTACTGGCCTGCGTGATCAGGGAAGCCTGCCGGGTCAAGCGCACCGGCTCGGGCCAGGCGGGAGACCATGAACTCACCGTCGGCGCGGACCGCGGCGACCTGGACGCGGAAGCGGCGTTCCTGCTGAAGGTGGCCGGAGCATACGACTCGCCGGACGTGCGCTCCTTCACGGCGCTCCGATACGCGGAGACCCCCTCCTGCTCGAACGGCGAGCCCGCGCAACCCCGGTAGACCGGCACCGCACCACGCACCACGCGTCCCGCCCCCGTGCCGCGGTCGCCGGGAACGGCGGCCCACCGACACGAGGGACGAGACGAGTGGTGTCGTCGGTCAGCCGGCCGACTGGTTCACCGCGAACGGCGTGAGCCAGAACTCCTTGGAACCGCCCACCCCGTGGAAGGCCACCTGCTGGGTGGTGGTCCACCCGGGCGCGAAGTAGGAGGTCGGGATCCGCCAGATGTAGTTGCCGTTGGTGCTCTGGATCACCGGGGTGAAGTTCGGGATCGGCTGCCACTGCTCCCAGGCGTTGCGCTTGTTGGTCGCCGGGTCGCTGGTCTCCGGGTACTTGACCGGGTCGCGGACCCACCTGAGGGCGGCCCCGTTCTCGATCATGATGTCGGCGCCCAGAGCCTTGCCGTTGACCCAGATCTGGTAGCCGCTGTTCCAGCTGTTGTCGGTGTCGATGAACACGTGGTGACTGCTGTACGGCAGGTTGTACTGCGCGTTGTAGGTGGCCAGGGTCGAGTTGTACGACGCGGACGCCGGGTAGATCGGCCCGTTCGGCGGCGCCGGCGGGGTCAGCACGACGTTCGCGGTGGCCGCCGAGGTCCGGCCGGTGATGTCGCGGGCCTGCACCGAATAGGTGTAGGCCCGGCCCGGCTCCAGGTCACCGACGAGGGCCGAGAGCTGGTTCGCGGGCAGCGACAGGTTGCGTACGCCGTTCTGGTAGACGTCGTAGCCCACGATCGGCGCGGCGGTCTGCGCGGCCGCCGTCCAGGACAGGCTCACCGACGTGGGACCGGGCGTGGTACCGGTGAACGAGCCCGGGACACCGGGATCGGCGGTGGAGGGCGGCGAGGTGGTCACCACCAGGGCGGGGCTCGCGGCCGACACCACACGGGCGTCGTTGCGGGCCTTGACGGTGAACGAGTACGCCGTCCCGGCGGTCAGCCCCTTGGCGGTGAACTGCGGGTTGCCGCTCGCCTGTGGCGCGACCGAACCCAGGTAGTCGGACCCCGAGTACACGTCGTAGCCGGCCACCGTGGTGCCACCGGCCGCCGGCCAGGACAGGGTGACCGAGGTCGCCGAGACGGCGGTCGCGGTCGGCAGCGCGGGCACCGCCGGCGCCGTGGTGGGCGTCACCTTCGCACCGGCGAGCTCCGTGGTCCAGTACGTCCCGTGGGGCAGGGTGTCCCACGGGTTCGGCATGACGTCGTCGGTGACGTAGACGTACCCGGCGTTGCGCTCCTTGCTCTTCGCGAGCACTTCCGGGACCTGGTTCTCGGCCGTGGCGTAGACCAGGTGGTAGATCTTCTCCGGGTCGACCGTGGCCTCCCAGGGTGCCGGATGATACTTCTTCGCCTCGTCGGTGGTGTCGAGGCCGAGGTACGTGTTGCGGGTGCCCTCGAACGTCGCGAGCGTGTCGGCCGCGGTCACGTAGCACTGGTCGGTCGGCGCGCCGGGGTTGTCGATCGTGTACGCCCCGGGGTGGTACTTCTTGGCGTACTCGTTGAGTTCGCGGTACACGGAGACGTACGCCTCCGGGTCACCGGCCGTGCCGCACACGTTCTGCACCTGGTCGAAGAAGATGCCGCCGATGTCCGAGCCGTAGAGCCGGTACCAGGTGTCGATGTCGCGCTCGATCTGGGCCCGCCACGCGGCGATGCCGGAGTCGCCGGTACGCGCCGCCAGGTGCTCCGAGGAGGTGCCGAGGTACCCGGTGTCGACGTAGCCGATCACCTTGGAACCGGCCGCGTGCGCGGCGGCGAACCTGGCGGCGAACGTGTCGACCCGGTCCTCGGTCGGCCCGTTGTAGACGTTGGCGATCACCACGTCGGCCTTCGTGGCGGCGTTGCCGAGTGTGGTCCAGTCCTCCGGATGAACACCGGGGTGAATGTACGCCGGAACCGCGATCTTCTGACCGATGCCGGGGCCGGGCACGGCCGTTGCGCTGCTCGCGCCGACCGTGAGCGAGGCGCCGATCAGCGCGCCGGCCGCGGCGAGGCCGACCGCCGCGCTGCCGAGCCGGGATCGATGGTGGAGTCTTTTTCGCATGATCAACTCCTGTTTGTCCGTCGCAGGATGCGACGTCGTCAAGGTGCTGCGCAGGAACAACAGATGAAGTGGGTGAAATATCACGGCTGTTCCGTCAGACGGAACGCATTGTCGTGGTTATTCCAACAGACGGAATGCAGTTCCGTCCGACAGGCCCTGATAAAACATCTCCATCGCGCCGAAGTCAATGGGTCGGATATTCCGACGGACCGCGGGTAAAGCGCTCCGCGCCGCTTCGAAGGCGCCGCCGACACGGTGCGCGCGGACCGGTGTCGGGGCGGCTTCCGGAGCCGTCGCGGTACGCAAGTGCCCAGGTCGAAGGGGGTGTTGGAGTGCACGGTGCGCCACTCGCACGACCGTCGTCGGAGTGGACGCCTCGGCTCGACGGGCGGGGTTGGATATCGCGGGCGGATTCGCGTCGCCAGGGCGGTCGATCGCGGCACACGGTGGCCGACGGTTTCGCTTTCCATACTCGCCGTAAGGGGTTCCGTATGACGGAATCCTGGACCGCCTGATGGAACGCTGCTACGGTTTTGCCGACAAAGCGAAAGCAAGTGGGTGGCCGAACGCTCCGGTCCGGCCGGCGGCCCACCCGGCCACCGATCGACCGGCCCCCGGGCGGATGTTGCCCGCCCGGGGGCCGTGGGTCACAGTGCGTTGGGTTGGAGGGGGACCGGGGCGCGCTCCGCGACCTGCGCGTAGGTGCCGGTGGCGACGACGCGGCCGGATTCCAGCACGATCACCGAGTCGGCGGCCCGGATGGTCGACGGTCGGTGGGCGATCACCAGGAGGGTGCACTCCGCGGAGATCTGTTCGATCGTGCGGGTCAGGGCCGCCTCGTTGGCGCTGTCCAGTTGGGACGTCGGTTCGTCGAGGAGCAGCAGTCGCGGCCGGGCCAGCAGCGCCCGGGCGATGGCCACGCGCTGACGCTCCCCGCCGGAAAGCATGTCGCCGTGCTCCCCGACCGGGGTCTCCAGGCCCATCGGCAGCCTGCGTACCAGCGTGTCGAGACAGGCCAACTCGACCACGTGGCGCAGTTCCTCCTCGCCGGCGTCCGGCCGGGCGTAGGCGATGTTCTCGCGCAGGGTGCCGTGCAGCACGGGGGCGTTCTGCTCGACCAGGCTCATCATCGACCGGCACTGTTCGCGGCTCATCGCGGTCGTGATGTCCATGCCGTCGAGCAACATCCGCCCGCGGTCCGCGTCGTGGAATCGGGCCAACAACGCGAACACGGTGGACTTGCCGGCGCCGGACGGGCCGATCAGGGCGACATGGGTGTTGCGCCGCACGGTGAAGGAGACATCGTGCAGGACGGGTCGGTCCGGGTCGTAGCCGAACCCGACGTCGCGGAACTCGACGGCGGGCGTCGCCTCGTCGACGGGCGGGGGAAACGTGCCGGGACCCGCCGCGATCGGCGCGTGATCGGTCTCGCCGGGCAACTGCGCCACTTCCTCGATGCGTTGCAGGGCCGCGAGACCCTTCTGCATGGTGGCCATGATGTCGAACATGTTGGCTATCGGCTGCGTGACATACGTGATGTACAGCAGGAAGCCGACGAGTTCGGCGAGGGAGGAGTGGCCCCCGGCCACCCGGATCCCGCCGACCACCAGCACCACCATCGTCGAGCCGTGCATGGCCAGGGTCATCGCCGGCCCGACCACCGCGTCCCGCTTGGCGGCCCGCAGGTTCTGTTCGTAGGTCTGTCGGGCCTGCCGGCCGATGCGCTCGCTCTCGCGGTCCTCGGCGCGCATGATGCGCACGGTGCGGATCGCCGACAACGCCCGCTCGAGTTCCGCCGACATCGCGCCCAGACTGTCCTGGGCGTCCTCGACCGACTTGCGGATGCCGGCAAGCAGCAGCATGGTCAACCCGCCGATCGTGCCGACGATGGCCAGCACGATCAGGAACAGGGTGGCGTCCAGCCAGATCATCATGGAGATGCCGCCGACGACCACGAAGGAACCCACCACCACCTCGGACAGGTCGTAGGCGAGGGTGTCCCGGAGCAGCGTGGTGTCGCCCGTGGTGCGGGTGAGCAGGTCGCCGAGCCGTTCCCGCTCGTAGCGGCGCAGCGGCAGTCGCAGGAGCTTGTCGATGATGCGCAGCCGCAGCCCGAGTACCAGGCCCTCGCCGGATCGCTCCAGCCAATAGTGGGCGAACGCCTGGAGGACCGCCTCCGCGACGAACACCACGCCCAGCACGATGATCAGCGGCAGGTAGGAGCGGTGGTCGGAGAATCGGTCGATGGTCCTGGTCGCCAGGAGCGGCTGCGCCAGGCCCATGATCGCGCCCACCAGCGACAGGCCCATGGCGAACCCGATCGATCTGCGATGCCCCCGGGTCACCCGCAGGAGGTCGGACACGCCGACCCGCAGGGGTACCTCTTCGGTCGATTCCGGTCCTAAGGCGTCGGGTTCGTCGTGCTCCGGTTTGTCGTGCTCCGGTTCGTCGTGCACTGGTTTGTCGTGCTCCGGCTCGTCGTCGCTGCGGGTGGAGAGGAATCGGGTGCGCACGTGCTCGTCTCCTCGGACGTCACCTGGGTTCTACCGACAACAGGGGGTGGAACGCGGAGATCCCGGGTCCTTCGCCGACGGCGAGTCCCTCGGCCTCGACCCAGGCGTGTGCGCCGAACGGGGCGGTGCGCGCCCCGACCCGCCAGACCGGCCAGTGCCCACGGGTCCGGCACAACAACGCGGTTGCGATCGATCGTGGCAGACACCCTTTCCCCGCGCAGGTCACGCTCACCGATACGACGGCCCGGCGGGCGGCATCCGCCTGTCGGTAGTCCGCCGCGCCCGCCCGGCCACGAAGTACGGTCAGTATTGTACGGATGTGTCGCGGTGGTAGGCGCGACATCGCCAAGGCCACCGCGACGGTGGCGCGCGCGGCGAGGCGGGTGCCCGGCGACGGCCGTTCGTCGTCCCGGAGCAGTGCCTCGGACGTACTCACGTCCGCACCATCAGTTCCGCGGCGGTCAACTGCTCGGTCAGCTCCCGGATGTCGAGGACGACGCGCTCCAGGCCGACCCCGTCGGGCGCCCCGTCCGACGCTTCGTCGGTCGTCGCGTGCGACGACGCGCCGGGCCCGCCGGCCTCGACCAGGGCTCGGGCGGCCTCCCGCTCGTCGGCGCCGGCCAGCAGCACCCGCAGGACGATCGACGCGCTGTGGTTGAGTTGCCAGTACTCTCCCGAGCGCTCGTCGAGCAACACCGCGCCGTCCTCGGTGTCGGTGATCGAGACGTGCTTGCGCAGCCGAACGGCCATCAGGCATCCTCCCCGTCGATTCGACCCCGTTCCCCCGACGCCGACGCCGATACCGACACGGGGTCCTCGAGATCACGCAACCAGCGTTCACAGCTGAACGTGGTGGACAGCGCGTACGGCGTGAACAGCCGGTACTGGTAGCCGGTGCAGACCGCGCGCAGCGTGTCGGCGTCGACGAGCCCCAGGGACGCGAGCCGGGAGTCCTGGCACAGCGCCGCCAGTTGATCGATGTTCCGGCGGATGCCGGTGAACTCCAGGCTGGATCCCTCGGCCTTGGTGGTCCGGTTCAGCGACCGATCGGGGACGATCCCCCGCATGGCCTCGACCAGCAGCGGTTTGTACCGTCGCGGGCTGCGCCGTTCGTACGCCCGGGCGGACATGCAGGCGTCGATGACGGCGTCGTCCAGGTACGGCGCGGTCAGCCGGATTCCCTCGGCGGCATACAGCGGGACGGTGCCCCGAGTCAGCTGCCCGGCGGCCCGGATGCCCCAGATGGTGTCGTGGGCGGTCCAGTTGTGGCCGTGTCGGCGGGCGCGCCCGGCCTCGGCGCCGATCACCTCGCGGGCGATGGCCACCGCGTCCGGGGTGGCCCACGGGGGGAGTTGCAGGATGGCCGAGCCTTCCTCGTCGAGCGACGACGCGACGATGCGTTGGGCACGGTCCGCCAGCCAGGCCGGGTAGGCGCGCCGTCGGTCCAGCGCCATGCGCCCGATGCCCCACCAGGACCAGTGCTCCAGGGCGCGGTAGTCGCGCAGCCGGGCCAGCGCCGCCAGCGGCCGGGCACGCAGCAGGTCGAGCACGCCCGTCGTGGCGATCGTGACCACCTCGTCGCCGCCGTCCCCGGTCAGGTGGACCCGGGCGGACGCGGTACGCAGGAGGGTGGCGATCGCCCGATAGGACGCCCGGTCCTCGATGCCGGGGAACGGTTCCTCGCCGGCCGGCCCGGGACGGAGCAGGTCCTCGTACGGCGTCGGGAGTTCCACGCCGGGAACCACCAACCGGCGTACCCCCGGCAGGTGTTCGGCGGCGAGGTTCGCCCACCGCGGATCGTCGTCGCCCGGATCCGCGGTGTCGGTGGTGAACGTGGTCAGCAACGCGCTCTCGCCCGCCGCCAGGAAACACAGTGTCGTCGAGTCGAGCCCCCCGGACAGGTCACTGCTCAGCGGGAGCCCGAAGTCGACGCGGGTGCGGACCGCGCGGCCGAGCGCCACCCGAAGCCGGTCGGCCGCCTCGTCGAGCGGCAGCGAGTCCACCGGCGGTTGCCAACGCACCACCGTGCGCCCGCGGCCTTGTCGGTCGAGCAGCAGACGGTGGTCGTCCGGCACCGCGCCGAGCCCTCGCCACAGTGGATCGCCCGCGGTGTGCAGCGCGGCTTCGGACACCAACAACCGCAGGACCAGCCGACGTTCGTCCAGTTGCGCGTCGGTGATCGCGGCCAGCACGTCGGCCCGGGTCGCGGCGATGGTCAGCCCGTCGACGCGGGCGTGGACCAGTCGGCGCAGCCCGGACAGACTCCCATGCGCGCGCACCGTGCCATGCGCGGTGACGAAGAGGTGAAAGCAGCCGGCCGGTCCGTCGTGCACGTCGTCCCAGGCGGTGAGGTTGCCGCCGCCGGCGAACTCGTCGAGTTCCGCCGAACTCGCGGAGCAGAAACCGAGTGTGGCCACCTTGACCGGGCCGGCCTCGCCGAGCCGGAAGTCCGCGGCGTCCCAGTCGCCGATCAGCCAGGGATGCCCCGAGGGATGGTTCACGCGTTGCGACGTCGGTCCGATCGCCGCGGTCGTCGCCGCGGTATCCGGGTGATCCGGGAGGGCGACGAGCCATTCGCCGTCCCGATTGAATTGGCGCACCGGCAATGTCCCTTCGAGACTCGAACAAGGCGAAGTGGCGCGAGCCGCAGGGTGCTTCGGCTCGCGCCACCGCTTCACCGTTCGCCGATCGCGGACCGGAACCGATCACGGACCGGAACCGATCGAAGATCGTCGGTCAGAGCAGCGTGCCCTTCGGGCGGCGACGGTGCTTGTTGTCCTTCTTGGTCGGACGGCTGCCCAGAGTGAGCTTCCGGAACGAGCCGACCTTCAGTGCGGTGGGCTTGGAGTACATTGCGAAGTCCTCCTCTCCATTTCCGATCACTGCGTTCGATCCGCGGGCTCGTACTGTCTCCCGCACCACCGAGACTACGAACGCACCTGCGGACAAACCATGTCGCCTCGGCGAAACCCCTGCCGGAGAACGGGAATTGCCTGACATGGGAATGTCAGACCACTGCCCTGCGGATGTGGTTGGCGTCCGCGAGCAGCCCCCACTTCGCCGTCGTGGCGATCGCCTCGCTGCGGTTGCGGGCACCGACGCGGTGGTACAGATCGCGCACCAGCCGATACATCTGCCGTTCGGAGTAGTCGCGGGACTTGGCGATGTCCGCCACCGTTCTCCCGGAGGCGAGTTGGCGCAGCAGTTCCGTCTCCGACCCGCTGAGGACCAGTTCGCCGGGCGCGACGGTGGTCCGATCGACGAGCGCTCGGACCACCGCGATCGGTAATCGCACGTTGCCCCGCAGGGCGCAGCGCAAGACCTCGCCGATCTCGCCGATATCCGCGTCGTGGGTGACCAGTCCAGTGGCTCCCACCCGAAGTGCGGAGTGATAGCTGTCCACGGTGGGCTCGTTGAGCAGGGCGACGACGGTCCGGGACGGCCGGGCCCGCCGCAACCGGGCGATCGCCGACACGTCGGCGGACGGGACGTGCATCAGGCAGGCGTCCCAGTCGATCCGCGCGGACACGTCGATCGAATCGGACTGGTGGACGGTGAAGCCCAGTTCGGCGAGTCCGAGGGACAGCCCGTACCGATACGCGGGTGCGCTGTGCACGACCAGGACTTCGTCTTGCCTCGTCGCAGGTGAGTTGGCTATGTCGGAACACATGTGCTCCCCCTCGAGGTCGGGTGGAGGATCCGCCGACGCACACCACTTGGCGTCACGCAGGTTGCCGCCCATCGCCACACGAAGTGTGTCGTCCCCGGGCCGCGCGGGCCTCGACCCCACCGAAGGAGTACGGGTCGCCCGGCGACCGGCTGCGTTCGCGTCCACTTGGAGTTCGTCTTTCGGGCATCCGTCGGCCCAAGACCGCGCAATTATCGCAGGCGTCACTTCGCGGAGCGAGCGGGTCACGGGGCGTTGTTTCGATCGGCCGACGGAACTCGGGTGCGTGCACGCGCGATTCGCGGGATCCGGGAGCGCGGCTGGGGACGGTGAACCCGGGGCTGCGGCGGCTGCGACGACCGTTTGGTCGTGGGTCGGCCGCGGGGCGTGGGGGGTCGTGCGCGAGCTCCCGAGGACTGCTCCGATGCGGCCGTGCGCCCCCAACTGTCGCCCTACCGCCGACCCGGGCACCGACTCGCCCCGGCCGTAGCCTGTCGACGTGCAGCTGCGACAGCTGCTTCCCGGGAGACGAAACCGGAGGGTGATATCGGATGCTGAACTACGACCTCGACATGTCCGGTCTGGAACGCGACGTTGCCCTGCCCGACTTGGTGGCCGAAGGAGACGAACTCGACGCCCTGGTATCGGCGCACGCCGACTGGACCGAGCCCACACCGGCAGCGGGGTGGACGATCGCCCACCAGATCGCGCATCTCGCCGCGGCCGACGCGAACGTGCTCATCGCCATCCGGACCCCGGAGGCGTTCGACGCCGTGCTGAAACAGGCGGCAGCCGCGGGCAGCCGATCTGCCGATCTGGACGCCGCGGCGGGAGCGGCCGAACCGCGATCGGTACTGCTGGAACGCTGGCGCGCCGGTCGCACCGAGGTGGCGGCGGCGCTGGGTGACGTACCGCGGGATCAAGGGTTTCCCTGGTACGGATCGCAGGTGAGCGCAGCGCTCATGGCACCGCTTCGACTGATGGAAGTGTGGGCCCACGGGCAGGACATCTTCGATGCACTGGGTGTCGCACGCCGTCCGACGAGTCGGCTCCGGCAGGTGGCCTCCTTGGGCATGGCAGGACGAGAGTTGTCCTTCCACGCCGCCCGACTTCCGGCTCCGGCAGAGCCGTTCCGCGTCGAGCTGACCGGTCCCGACGGCCGGACCTGGGCGTGGGGCCCGGAGCATGCGACGCAACGGGTCCAGGGCAGCGCCCTCGACTTCTGCCTCCGCGTCACCCAACGCAGGCCCCGAGCCGAGACCGACCTCACGGCGGTCGGTGCGGACGCGCGGAAGTGGCTGGAGATCGCGCGCGTGTTCCTTTGAGAAGGTCGGTGCCGAACCGGCCCGGGTACTCGCGGAGATCGACACCGGCACCGGGCGGGCGAACACCCCGACAGAGGGAGACGGTGTCGGCCGAACGAGGCCGAGTCCCGGCCGATTCACCACCGGCCGGGACCACCCGCAGTACCGCGTGGCCGCGCCGCGCACTGCGCGCGAGCACGGCCACGCCGGCCTCGACGCAGACGCCCCGAGGTGCGCCGCGGCCACCTCGCCGGTACCGCCCCTGGTCACCCCGCCTGGGCGAGACCGGTGAGCCCCGGCGGGAGGTCGCGGGTGTGCACGACGCCGAGCCGCTGCGTTGCCCGGGTCAGCGCCACATACAGGTCGGCCAGGGCGAACGCGGCCGGCTCCACGACGATCACGGCGTCGAACTCCAGGCCCTTGGCCTGCTTGGGGTCGAGCAGCACCAACGGCCGGGTCAGGTCCGGCTCGACGCCTCGTTCGGCGCGCGGGATCGCCGCCGCCAGCGCATCGATCAGCTCGCGCGGCGCGATCACGGCGAGGCGCCCTTGGGCCGAAACCTGCGAATCGTCGCCGCCGGTTCCCCTCCCCGGCTCCGCCCGCCGGGCGCCCTCCTCGTGGTCGACCGCCCACGCCACGGTCGCCGGCAGGTCCGCGGTGTGCCGCGACCACGGTTTCACGCCGGTCGAGCGCACCGAGTCCGGTGGCTCGAACCCCGGGTCCACGGCGCGCATGACGTCCGCCGCGACCTCCATGATCTCGGTTGGCGTACGGTAGTTCACACCCAGCCGGACCCGCTCCCAGCGGCCCTCGACATAGGGCACCAGGATGCGCTCCCACGAGCCGCACCCGCCCGGCTCCGAGGCCTGCGCGGGGTCGCCGACCAGGGTCATCGACCGGGTGGGGCTGCGCCGCATCAGCAACCGCCAGGCCATCGCCGAGAGTTCCTGGGCCTCGTCGACCACGATGTGGCCGTACGCCCAGGTGCGATCCGCCGCCGCGCGCTGCGCGGAGGTGCGGTGGTCGAGCTCCTCCTGGCGTTCGGCAAGGCGCTCGGCGTCCACGAGGTCGTGGGCGCTCAGCACTTCGGAGTCCTCGTCGTCGCGATCCTCGAACTCCTGCGTGCGCGAGCCGTACGACAGGTCGAGCACGCCCTGGGCGTACGCGATCCGCCGGCGGTGCTCGGCCGTCGCCGCGGCTCGCGCCAACGAGTCGTCCGTGCCCAGGAGTTCGGCGGCCTCGTCGAGCAATGGCACGTCGGCCACCGTCCATTCGCCGGACGTCCGGGCTCCGAAGACCGGGTCGTACGCGGCCGGACGCCGGACCGCCGCGGCGTCCTCGTCGGACAGGTAGACCGGTTCGGCAAGGTAGTCCGTGAGCAGCCCCTGCGGGGTCAGGCGCGGCCACAGCTCGTCGACGGCCGCCTGGACGGCCGGATTCTCGGCGACCGACATCGCCAACTGCGCGATCTCCCCAGAGCCGAGGAAGTTCGGCCCGCCGAACGGGTCGGCGCCGAGCCGGTCGACCAACTGCTCGGTAAGGCCGTCGATCACGCGCGACGCGAACGCCGGACGGGCCAGGTTGTGCGGCAACAGGGTTGCGCGCGCCGCGCTCCGGGCGGCCTGCGCGATCCCCGCGTCGAGGAACAGGTCGCCGTCGTCGTGCTCGATCACCAACGGCGTCTCGGGCACCGCCTGTCGGTCGGCCACGAAGCGGGCGATCACCTCGGCCATCGCGGCCCGGCCCTTGACCTCGGCGGCCTCCGGCGGGTCGACGGCGGTCGCGGTGATGCCGGGGAACAACTCGCCGGGTGTGGCGAATTGCACGCCCGTCTCGCCGAGTGAGGGCAGGACGTCCTCGATGTAGCCGAGGAAGGCGGGGTTGGGGCCGACCACGAGTACGACGCGGCGGGTCAGCTGCTCGCGGTTCGCGTACAGCAGGTACGCCGCGCGGTGCAGCGCGACGACCGTCTTGCCGGTACCCGGGCCGCCCTCGACCACGAGGACGCCGCGGTGCGGCGCACGGATGATGCGATCCTGCTCGGCCCGGATGGTCTGCACGATGTCGTGCATGCGCCCGGTGCGGGCCGCGTCGAGCGACGCGAGCAGCACCGCGTCGGCGTCCGAGCCCTCGAAGCCGGTGCGGGTGTCGTCCGTGAGGTCGAGGATCTCGTCGTGCAGCGCGGTGATCCGCTGCCCGGACGTGGTGATGTGCCGCCGGCGTCGCAGGCCCATCGGGGTGTGCCCGGTCGCCAGATAGAACGGCCGGGCCACGTCGGCACGCCAGTCGACGACCATCGGGGTGTGCTCGGCGTCGTCGCGGCGGATACCGATCCTGCCGATGTGATGATCGGCGCCGTCGCGGAACAACAATCGCCCGAAGCACAGGCCGTTCGCACCGGCGTCGAACGCCGCGAGCAGGCTCGAATACTCGAACACGGCGATGTCCCGCTCGACGCGCGCCTGCCGGGTGCCGTCGTGCTCGCGCCCGAGCGCGCCCGTCACGGCGGCCTCCGCCCGGGCGCGCAGGTCCGCGAGGCGCGCGTACAGCACGTCGACGAATTCCTGCTCGTATCGCAATTCGGCGTTTGACAATTCGACTCCAGGGCGGATATCATGCCGTCAATAGTGTTCTTGAATACCGTGTGGTACCAGTATTCAGAACCACCCAGGATACCTCGCGAAAAGGCCCCGAGCGTCAAGACGCCCGGGGCTTTTCATATCGCCGAATACGCGCCGCGCCGCCGGGTGGTGTCCCGGTTGCTCCGGTCTACGACCACCAGGGTGGCGGGTCGGCCGGCGCGTGTATCGCACGAATGCGTCACCGCGGGGGGCGTGGCGGGTTCGAGCCGAGGGACGTCCTGTTCCGGGCTCGTCGGTTCCGTGAACACCGCGATACCGTCCGTCAGGACGCGAGGGGCCGACCAACTGTAGGGGGAGGCACCGTGACGGGCGTGGTGGTACGAGCGGGGCGGGGATGCAGCCGCGGGGCTGGCCCGGCGGTAGTCGGCTCGGAGGCACGGGAGTTGGTGTCCCGGCGGGCGGATCCGGCGTTGCGCGGGTACGTGTTGGGGCTGCGTGGTTTCCGGTTCGGTGCCGCGGGGACGAGGCGGCGGTTGATCGTGCCGGACGGCGTCGTCAAGGTGATGATCGGGTTCGGCGATCCGGTGCGGGTGATCGACGCGGTCGATCCGCGGCGCTCGGTGTCCGGCGTTTCGTTGGTCAACGGAGGATGTACGAAGGCCGTGATCGGCGAGCACACCGGTGTCATGGCGGGTGTCACGGTGTTGCTGAATCCGCTCGCGGCCTACCGGATCTGTGCCCTGCCGATGGCCGAGTGGGTCGACCGTCCGCTGGATCCGGTCCATCTGCTCGGCGCGCGGGAGCGGTACTTCGGTGAACGACTGGCCGAATGCCCCGACTGGCCCGGTCGTTTCGCGTTGATCGAGGCGCTGCTCGCCTCCCGGCTTCGCGACGGTCCGCGATGTTGTCCCGAAGTCGTCGGCGTCTGGCAGGAGTTGGTGCGGGTGTCCGGACGGACCCGGGTGGACAGGCTGGCCGCCTCGACCGGTTGGAGCGTACGGCGCCTGGAGCGGCGGTTCCGGGAGCAGGTCGGCGCGTCGCCCAAGGCGATGGCCCAGGTCCTGCGCCTGCGTGCGGCGCTGCGGCTCGAGGAGGCGGGGCTGTCGTGGTCGGAGGTGGCGACGGGGGCCGGCTACCACGATCAGCCGCATTTCGTCCGTACCTTCAAGGGCATGGTCGGGTGCACGCCCGGCCGCTTCCGGTCCGACCGGATGGTGCGGCGAAGTGTCGGTGTGGCGGGGTGGGTCGATTGCCTGCCCGGGGTTCCGCGCGTCGGTTGAGAACGCGGCGGCGGGCCGCGAGGTACGCGCGCCGACCGGGGGAGTCACCGTGACCGACAGGAAACGTTGGAACTCCTCAGCGCCGTCGACGGAGGGACCGGGTCACGGCTCCCGCAGGTCGGGTACCACGGTACGCAGGCGCACGGTGCCGATCGCGCCCGCGCGCTTCAGGACCGGGACCGCGCCGGTGAGATCCACGATCGAGGAGGCGACAGCGGCCTCGGTGGGGCCCGCGTCCAGGTAGACGGCGACCGAGTCGCCGAGCATGCCCTGGGCGGCATCGCAGTCCTGCGGGGACGGCCGTCCCGTCAGGTTGGCGCTGGAGACCGCCATCGGGCCGGTCCGGGCGAGCAGTTCGAGAGCCACCGGGTGCGACGGCATCCGGACCGCCACCGTGCCGTGGGTTTCACCAAGGTCCCAATCCAGCGACGGCCGGTGGCGGAGGACCAGGGTCAACCCGCCCGGCCAGAACGCGTCGACCAGCGCCCGGCCCGGCGCGGAGAGGTCGGTGACCAGGTCGGGCAAGGCATCCGGGGAGGCGACCAGGACCGGCGAAGGCATCGCCCGGCCCCGGCCCTTGGCCTCCAGCAGAGTATTCACCGCTCCACGGTCGAAGGCATCGGCGCCGATGCCGTACACGGTGTCCGTCGGCAACACCACCAGTTCACCCCGGGCCACCGCCGCAGCGGCCTCGCGCAGCCCGGCGGAACGCCCGGACACCGTGGAGCAGTCGTAACGACGAGCCATTGCCGTTCTCCATCCCATCGGGCATTCAGCCCGCACCCGCTCGCTGACTCCGGCAGGTTACCGACTCTCGGCGATGCGCAGCGCACACAGCGACGTCGGAACCGGCGAGCGGTGGCGGCGTGTGTTCAGGCGGCGGCTCGTCGGCGGACGGTGCGCTCGAGGATGCCGAGGGTGGCCTTGAGGGCGGATTCGGGGATCACGGGGAAGACGAAGCGCCTCCTCCACGCGTCGTCGATCTGCGACCAGTCGTAGTAGGACGTGACGAGCGTGCCGCCCTCGGCCGGCTCCAGCCGATAGCCGTAGAGGTGGCGGACATGGGGCCGGATCCAGCCTTCGACGGTCCAGGCGATCTCCTCGCCCGGGACGAGCTTGGTGATGACGACCTCGACGTCGTACCTGCCCAGCGGAAGGTCCCCGAGGGCTTCCCGATCCATGTGGACCAGGAACCGGTCGCCGGGCCGCTCGACCGGCTGTCCCTCGGCGTCGATGAGCATTCCCGACGCGTCGATGTCCACGTGTCCCTTCGGGTCGGTCAGGACCGCGAAGATGGCGTCGGCGGGGGCGGGGACGAGTCGGGAAACCTGGATTCGTTCGATGTCCTCGCCCACGCGCGGCGTTGCCGCGGTGGCGGTCAGCACCGCGCGGCCGAGGATGTGCGGGGCCATGGTCAGGCCGAGGAGGGCCGGGGTGGCGTCGACCGGGATGCCGAGGGACTCGACGTCGAGGGCGTGCACCACGACGAGGTAGCGGTGGGGGTCGTGCCCGACCGACGGGGCGGCGCCGATGAAGCGGGCCGTGCGGGCGTCGTTGGGCAACTGAAAGGCGCCCTCCGGCAGGCCCGAGCCGGTGTCGTCGCCGACACCCTCGGCCAACTCGGTGACGGCGGCGGGGATGTCGACGACCGCCCAGTGCCAGAATCCGGACCCGGTGGGGGCGTCGGGGTCGAAGACGGTGACGGCGTAGCTCTTGGTCCCTTCCGGGGCGCCGCTCCAGGACAACTGCGGGGAGACGTCCGGCCCGCCGGGAATCCCCGAGATGGCGGAGAGCCGCTCGGGCGACCGGGCGGCGTCGTCGGTGACGGTCGTGCTGGTGACGATGAAGGATGCCGCTTCGGGGAAGCGGGCGAAGGGATCGTCGGCGCTCGTCAACGTCATGCCTTTCGTGCCGTGTCGTGTCGTGTTGTGTCGCGGAGTGGCGGTGATGCGGCTGTTGCCGCACGCGCTTCTTCTTACGGCACGTAGGACACGAACGCCATGAAGAGTCGGGAACCAACCGGGTCGGTGTCAGCCTCCCTCGTTCCCGCGGCCCTCCGGCGCACTGATGGTGTGCTGCCGGTCTTGGCGGCGAGGGGCACGAGTGGAGACGGCGACGTATGCCGTCAGCCCCCCGAGCGTCAGACACAGTGGGGAGTACAGCGCCAGGTCCCGGCGGGTGAAATCGGTCGACCGGCCGGTCAGACCGGAGGAGACCAGACCAACCGCACCGCGCAGCAGCAACACGCCTGCGACGCCCCATACGCCCTGGCGCAACAAACGACGAGGCCCCAACTGCGGAACCAGGTCGGCCCCGGCCGCGATCACATAGGACGCCGCCCCGAGCGCCGCCGCGACCGCGGCCGTCAACTCCGGTGCGGGCAGGTCCGCTTCGGCAACCCCGACGACCTTACGGGCGAACTCGGCACGGTCGGCCAGTGGCCAAGGGGAGAAGGTCCAGATTCCGTGCAGTGCCCCGGCCGCGCCGAGGGCGATTGCCGTTGTCCCACCAGCGAGTTTCGTCAGCGTCATACCGCTCTCCCAACTCTTCCATACACCCTTGTATGGAATGACCGTACAGTACTGTACGGACATGGCAAGAGAGCACCTCACCCCCCAGGACTGGTCGAACGCCGCGCTGCGCGCGATGGCACGCGGCGGAGTGGCCGCGGTATCGGTCAACGCACTCGCGGGCGAACTGGGGGCGACCCGGGGCAGCTTCTACTGGCACTTCAAGGATCGCGACGCACTACTGACGGCCGCGCTGGAAATGTGGGAGCAGCACACCACCACAGCGCTGATCTCCGAGCTGGGCGACATCACCGATCCCCGGCAGCGACTGACGGTCCTGTTCGCCACCGCACTGGGGCGGGAGAGCATCAACGGCTTGGAGCCCGCGATCGTCGCCCATGCCGACCACCCCGCCGTCGCCCAGGTCCTGCGCCGGGTCACCGAGCGGCGGATCGCCTACCTCACGGACCTCTTCGCCGAGCTGGGCCTGGCCCCCGCCCCGGCCCGGCGTCAGGCGGTCGTCACCTACGCCGCCTACCTCGGATGGCACGAACTGCGCCACTCCGTCTGCGACATCGTGCCCGAAGTCGCCACCACCGGCGCCATCGCCACCGCCGCGCTCGAGCACCTCGTCACCGAACTGGCCCGACCCGCCATGCCGCACCGGACGCAGCCGCAGTAGAGCCACGTTCACGCGCAACCGTGCGGTCGTTCCCGTTTCGTTCGAGCGGATCCGGAGCAGGTTGCAGATCCGGTCGACGATGCACAGCCCTCGTCCGCCGTCCTGGTCCACCGCGCGGCGTCCGAAGCGCAGGTTCTAGGCCGGATCGGAACCGTCGGCGAAGTACAGCAGAACCATCTCGGCCAGAGCGGTGACGTCGGCGTCGGCCATCGGCTCGCCGGTCATGCCCATCCGGTGCAGCAACGTTCCGACGACGACGTCGATGAAGAACAGGACCCGGGTCTCCGATTCGCCGAGCGCGTCCTGGAGCGCGAGCCGGTAAGGGTCCTGTAGCCGAGTGAGCAGGATCTCGCGCAGCGCCGGGTCGCTGACGGCGTCGCTGAACACGCCTGCGAACGCGTCGCCCACGCCGGGCTCGCCGATCTTCGCCACGATCCAGCGCATGGTCGAGGCCATGAGCGCGGCTCGACCGGTGCCCTCCAGCGGCGCCGGCCCGAACGTGTCCAGGAGGCAGTCCACGATCAGCGTGCCCTTCGAGGGCCAGCGGCGGTAGACCGTCGTCTTGGCGACGCCCGCCGCGGCGGCGATGCGTTCGACGGTGGCACGTGCGTAGCCGAGTTCGCGGATCGTGCCCAGCGTGGCGGCGAACACCGCTGTGTCGACGCTGGTTCGCGGGCGACCGGGTGGTCTGGCGGAGGCAGCCGCAGGTTTCATGCCCACACGATAGCCATTTGCGCTACCTTAGGTATCGATACTTCGGGTAGCGAAACTAATTCGAGTGGGGAGCAGACATGAGCAAGGTCACCGGCGCGGAGCAGCCGTCGACGGACATCCGGTTGCGGCGGCAGGCCCTGGGCGGGGATCGGGACTGGTCGGCGATGACGGCCGAGGAACTCTTCGCCTACCGCGAAGAGGAGAACCGCAGGCGGTCGTCCCCCGAGATGCGGGCGATCACCGGGATTCCCGATCCCGGCGCCGAGATCCGATGGCACCAACTGGCGCTGCCCGGCCGCAGGTTGCCGGTCCGGGTGTACCGACCCTCGCCCGGGCGCGACCGCAGCGGCACCGACCGGCCCGGCCTGCCGCTCGTGGTCCACGTACACGGAGGCGGATTCGTCGGCACGGCCGTGCAGAGCGACTGGGTGAACAGCCACCTCGCGGCCCGACTGCCCGCAGTCGTCGTCTCGGTCGAACACCGCCTGCTCGACCCGGAAAACCCACTGCCGGCGGCCGTCGACGACTGCTGGGACGTGCTCCGCCTCGTGGTACGGCAGGCCGCGCAGTGGGGCGTCGACCCGGCACGCACCGCCGTCTTCGGCGAGAGCTGCGGCGCACTGATCGCCGCCCTGGCCACGATCCGGGCCGGCGAGTCCGGGCTGCCCCTGCGGGCTCAGGTGCTGGTCAATCCCGTTGTCGAGGTGACCGAGACGATGTTCGACCACGCCTCGATGACCGAGCACGCCCACAGCCCGACCCTCACCGTGGCGCAACTGCGGCTGGTCCACCGGTTGGCCGTTTCGCCGGGAGCCGATCCTCGTGCGCTGTCGCCGCTGCACGTCGACAACCTGAACGCGCCGCCGCCGGCGCTCGTGCTGGTGCCGACCCGGGACCCACTGGCCGATCACGGCCGCCGCTACGCCGAACGACTGCAAGCCGCCGGGACGCCCACGCGCCTTACCGAATATCCCGGAACAGGGCACGCGTTCCTCAGCATGCCGGGCGTGGTGCCACAGGCCGAGGCCGCCCGAGCGGAGACCTTCGAGTTCCTCCGGGGCCACCTGGCCGGGTGACCGGGTGACCGGGCGATACGTCTCAACGCGCATCCCGCGCCGGCCATCGTCGTCAAACGGCCGACACAACGTTGTCCACATACAGAAGAAGGCAGCGACACCATCGGAAGGCAGCGACACCATCGGGCCGGCGGATCCGGCCCGCCCACCCGATCGCCCCACCAACCCTGACGGAGAAACACGGAGAAACGATGACCACCACCACCCTGGGCCCCGACGGTCCCGCGGTCTCGCGGCTCGGCCTCGGCTGCATGAGCATGACCGGCACCTACGGACCCGCCGACCCGCACGAGGCCGCGGCCACCCTCCTGGAAGCCTTCGACTCCGGCGTCACCATGTTCGACACCGGCGACTTCTACGGCGACGGAGCAAACGAGGAACTGCTCGGCACGACCCTCGCCCCGCACCGCGACCGCATCGTGTTGGCCACCAAGACGGGCGTGCGGCGTACCGCCGAGGGGTTGGTTCCCGACGGCTCACCCGACCACCTGCGCCGCGCCTGCGAAGCGTCCCTGCGCCGCCTCCACACCGACCACATCGACCTGTACTACCTCGCCCGCATCGATCCCGCCGTGCCCGTCGAGGAGTCGGTGGGCGCACTGGCCGAACTCGTCACCGAGGGCAAGGTAGGCCACCTCGGCCTCTCCGAGGTCTCGGCCGGTACCCTCCGCCGCGCCCATGGCATCCACCCGATCACCGCCGTCCAGACCGAGTACTCGCTGTGGGAACGCCACGTCGAAAACGACATCCTGCCCACCCTCCGCAACCTCGGTGCCGCCCTGGTCGCCTACAGCCCCCTCGGCCGAGGCGTACTCACCGGAGCCGTCGGCGCCGGCACCCGCTACGACAGCGGCGACTTCCGCGCCACCGCGCCCCGCTACAACGGCGACAACCTGAAGGCCAACCTCACCGTCGTCGAGGCCATCACCGCACTCGCCACCAGCAGGAACACCACCCCCGCCCGGATCGCCCTCGCCTGGCTCCTCACCCGAGGCAGCGACATCATCCCCATCCCGGGCAGCTCCCGCCGCCCCCACCTGCGCGACAATCTGGCCGCACTCGACGTGCGCCTGACCCCGACCGACCTCGACCACATCGACGCCGCCGTCCCCAGCACCGGCGCCCAAGGAGCCCGCTACGGCGACCACGGCATCCGCCTGATCGACCAGTGAAACCGGCCCGGCGCGCTCCGCCGGCCGCGCCGGCCGGACACAATCCACGACCACGACCGGACCACGGACCCGAGAACCGAGCCGGGCCGGGCCCGCGCCCCCGCCACCCACCCGCACGTGCCGGCACGGGCGGGTTCACGCGACTCACCGGATGACGGGCTCAGTCCAGGGCCCGGGCGTGCCGGAACCGGATGGTAAGGGCGTCCGGTTCGAGGATGGGGGCCGGGTAGTCGGGCGCGAGCAGCCAGGGGCGGTGCACGGTCCGTCCGGGCAGATGGGCGAGTTCGGGCAGCCAACGGCGCACGTAGGCTCCGTCCGGGTCGTAACGGTCGGCCTGGCGCAGCGGGTTGAGGATCCGGTTGGGCCGGGTGTCGGTGCCGGTGCCCGCGACCCACTGCCAGTTGAGCTGGTTGTCGGCAACGTCGCCGTCGACCAGCAGGGACAGGAAGTGGGCGGCGCCGATCCGCCAGTCCAAGTACAGGCTCTTCGCGAGGAAGCTCGCGGTCAGCAGCCGGGCGCGGTTGTGCAGCCAACCCTCGTGGGCGAGTTGGCGCATCGCGGCGTCGACGATCGGATAGCCGGTGCGGCCTTGTCGCCAGGCCTCGGCCTCGCGGTCGTCGCGGTGCCAGTGGTCGCCCCTGGGGCGGTAGTCGCGGCGTGCGGCGTCGGGGCGTGCGGCGAGCACCTGGTGGTGGAAATCGCGCCAGGCGAGTTGCCGCACGAACGCCCGCGCTCCCTCGCCGTCGCGTTCCAGGGCGCGCACGGCGAGTTCGGTGGCGGAGAGGCAGCCGAAGTGGAGGTAGGGGGAGAGCCTGGAAGTCGCGTCGGCCGCGAGGTCGTCGTGCACGTCGGCGTACGCGTCGATGTCCCAGTGCCGCCATCGTGCCCGGGCGGCCGTCTCGCCGCCGCGGGGCAGGGCGGGGGAGAGCGGGCGGCCGGCGATCGGATCGTCGCCGCCGATGTTGCTCGGGGTGGCGAGTTTCCGGGGCGCGTCCAGGACCGTGCGACGGGGCGCCTGCTGCCAGGCGCGGTGGTAGGGGGTGAAGACCGCGTAGTGGTCGCGACCGGCCGGGGTGATCCGACCCGCTCCGACCACGGTCAGCGAGGCGTCGTGGACGTGAAGCCGGGAGCCGAACAGCGCACGCAGCCGTTCCTCGCGCCGGTGGGCGAACGTGCTGACGCCCGCGGCGACGTGCACGGTGGCCGCGTCGGCCTCCGCGGCGACTTGGGCCGCCCGCTCGGCGGTGTCACCGCGGCGCACGATCAGACGGGAGCCGATGCGGCGCAGTGAGGCGTCCAGATCGGCGAGGCACTCGGTGAGGAACGCCTGCCGATTGGGGGCGGCGAAGCCCGCCGCCAGGACGGCGGGATCGCACACGAACAACGGCACGACCTCATCGGCCGCGAGGGCGGCGGCATGCAGAACGGGGTTGTCGTGCAGACGCAGGTCCTGGGTGAACAGGGCGATCGCTACGGTCATCGGCGGGCCTCGGGGTCGGTGGGTTCGGGGATGCCGGGGCGTGGGGCGGCGGCAGCGGCAGGAAGCCGCCGGTGCGGAGCGCGTACTCGGCCCAGCCGGACCGTTCGACACCCGGCTGTCGTTCGAGTATCGGCCCGCCGCCGCCGAATCCGTTGCCCGACGCGACCGGACGCCGGAAACCGGGCACCGCCCACCTCCCCTACCTCGACGATCCGGCCGTCCCCCGCCGGCCCGCCCGGCCGGCTGCGCGCGCGAACGCACCACCCCCTACGCCGACAAACCACTCCTCGCGGCCGCGATGCGCGGCGCCACGTCCGACGCCCGCCTGTCCCGTACCGCCGAGCGGGGGGAACCGGTAGGCCGCCGCGGGGCGGGATGGACACGATCTCGTCCACGGCTCCGCGTGGCCCGACGCGGCGATCGGCGGAACTCCGGGTGCCGCCGGCCGCCGGTCGGGTCACAGTGGGGGCCGTGGGTCGCCGGCCGCGCGGAGCCCGGCCCACGTGGCCGCGGCCGTCCGGTACTTCCCCCGCGACGTACGTCAGGAGGCCACCCATGGCAGCGGGATCGAGCAGCAGCCTCTCGCATACCGACTGGGGCAAGGCAGACTTCGGCGCCATCTACGACCGCCCCGACCCCCGGCCGTACTTCGCCACACTCGGCCGCCTCGACTATCAGGTTCCCCACCACGGCCAGGCCGTGTTTCGCGCACTGGCCGCCGCCCTGGGCCGGCTGCACCCCGAACGGACGCCGCCGACCGTGGTCGACCTGTGCTGCTCCTACGGGATCAACGCCGCGCTCCTCAACCACCGGGTGTCCCTGGCCGACCTGTACGCCCGGTACACATCCCCGCACCTTGCCGCACTGTCGGCCCGACACCTGGCGGCCGACGACCGGGCCTTCTTCACGGACCGCCGCCGACCGGAACCCGCACGGGTGACGGGCATCGACACGGCGGCCCGGGCCACCGCATACGCCCACACGACCGGCCTGCTCGAACACGCCTTCGCGGAGAACCTCGAAGTCACCGAACCGAGTCCGGCGCTGCGCCTGGCCCTGGCCGGAGCCGACCTGATCACCGTCACGGGCGGCGTCGGCTACATCTTCACCGCCACCTTCACCCGACTCCTCGCCTGCACGCCGCGCCCGCCCTGGGTCGCGGCGTTCGTCCTGCGCACCGTGCCCTACCGGCCGGTCGCCGACCTGATGGCGCGCTCGGGCCTGGTAACGGAAAAGCTCCATGCCCGCAGCTTCCGGCAGCGCCGCTTCACCGGCAGCGCCGAACGCCGGGCGACGTTCGCCGCCCTGGCCGCGAACGGCCTGCACCCGGCCGGCAAGGAAGCGGACGGCTACTACCACACCGACCTGTATCTTTCCCGCCCCGCCGCCGACGTCGCGGCACTACCCCTCGCACACCTCCTGTGAGCCCGGGCACGACGCCGGGCCGCCACCCCGCGCCCGGCGTAGGTCACCTCCTCGGCGCAGGCAGACCTCGGCCCGGGCCCGCCGACCCGTCTCCTCCGATGGAGCGCGGCAACGAGCCGCCGCCTCCCGGGACTTCCCGATCGACCCGCACCGGTGGCCCCTTTCACGTTTCACGCGGCGGCGTACCGGGCTTCCCGCCCGGTACGGGAACGGCCGGACGACGTGGGCCGGGCTTGGTCGAGATCGCGTTCGGTGACCGGGAACCCCAGAGACGGCTGCCGCAAACATCGCCCCGGCGCGCCGCTCATCGCGGGTGATGGCGGACTTCTTGCGCGAGCTCCGGCGCGAGACCAGGGACCGCGTACCCGCCGGCGGAGCTCCGCCGGATCGGTGGGACGTTCGGGCTCGTCGGTCGGCCGTGACGACCGAGGCACGCTCCGCCACCACCTCCGCCACCACTTCATACCACCACTTCATGCCACCGCTAGACGGTGGCTAGAGTGGTGGCATGACGGTGATGACGCTGCGGATCCCCGACGACCTCGACGCCTCGATCCGCGCGGGCGCGGCAGCGGCGGGCATGTCCCTGAACGCGTACATCGTGCGCGCCGCCCGCCGACAGGCCGTCCTGGACGCCGCCCGCCGACTCGCCGCGCTCGGCCTGGGCGAGGAACTGTGCGACGAGGGCGACGCCCTGTGAGGCGAGGCGAGATCTGGACGCTCGGCGACGGCCGCGACGTCCTGATCGTCTCCCTCGACGGCCTCGAACAGGCCTACGCCGCACTGCTGGCGATCGTGCTGCACCCCGCCGGGCGCTACCCGGACACCGCCATGTCCGTCGTCCTCGACGAGCCGTTGGCGTGCACCGCGGTAGCCGTCAACATTCAACACCTGCGGACCACGCGCTTCGACGACGCCAAGCTCGTCGGCGCCGTCGACCCCACCGTGATGGCACGCGTCGACCAAGCCCTGCGCGCGGTCCTGGACCTGTAGAACATTCATCGAGCGGCGCCGTCCCGCCGGCACAACAGAGCAGCACGGGGTCGCTCGCGTTCGGCTGCGCCCCAGCGCTGCGCCCAACACTGCTCCCACCACTGCGAGTTCCTGCGGGGGGCGAGGGGTTTGCGGGCGGTGGCGAGGAATGTTCCGAGGTGGGTTCCTGACATGTTCCGAGGTGGGTTCCTGGCGCTGGATCCTGGATCCCGGATCCCGTGTTCCCGCGCCCTCACTTTGCAGACACCACCTGGCAGTTCGTGAGCCGCCCATAGGACTGGCCCTAGGGTGCGTATCCAGTTGAGATCAACAGGTACTGCGGCTGAGGTCTTTGATCCAGATCATCGCGGCGCGGAGGTGGAGGCCGGCGAGGTAGCTCTCGGGGGTTTTGTGGCCGGTTCCGGGTCCGCGCCGCGGCTCGACGGGGTCGGAAATCCGTCGCGAATTCGAATCTGATCGAATCATTCGACGGTCGTCCCGGCGTTCGATTCACTGGATCCGGGCCCGATTCCCGGAGGTCCGGAGCGCACCTTCGACCACCGATTCGGAGAATCGTGAATATGCGCGGGAAGCTCGCAGCGGTCGTGTTCGCGATATCTCTCCCGATCGACGCCTACACACCGACGCCCGCACGAGAGCTTTCGGCCCGCTCCCGGAAAGCGCCGCGATCGGTGCGCCGGCGCATGATTCGATGACGTTCGAGTGATGCCCCGACGCGGCAGGCGCGGGTTGCGGCGCACCCGACCGACGCGAGACGAGAGACGGGAAACGACGTGTTGCGCATGTCCATGGACGCGGCGGCGCTCGGGAGGACACGGTTCGCGATCTCACCGCTGCACACCGCGGTCGACCTGCTCCGCCTGCTGTGCACGGGCGCCCGGGGCGGCACCGCGAGCCGTCGGGCCATGGTCGCGGAGGTGGTGCGCGACCGCCGGCTGACCCTGCTGGCAGCGCTCTTCGGCGAACCGTGTGACTACGTCCCGGACTTCGTCAAACCCGAGCCGCCGACCTACGAATCACCCATCCAGGACGAACTGCACGCGGTCGCCACGGTCGACGCCGCGCGACTGCGCACCGAGATCGGGATCATGGTGCGGGGCAACCCGACCGAGAACCTGATGGGTCGTCCGGTCCCCGGGGAACTGCTGGATCTGCTGGAGTGCGGTGAACATGCCGTCTCCGAACGCATGGCCGCCGAACTGCATCGGTTGTGGCAGGTCACCGTCGGCCCGCAGTGGACGACGCTCCGCGCCCGGATGGAAGCGGACCTGGCCCACCGGGCGGAGACGATCACCCGGGAGGGCATTACCGCCGGGCTCGCCGGCCTGCACCCGCGGGTGACGTGGCACGAGGACCACGTGCGGGTGCTCAGCCGCTTCCACTGCGACATCCCCGGCACCACGCGACTCGTCCTGGTCCCCTCGGCGTTCAACCCGGACCTGCGGGTGACCGTCGACTCGGTGCCCCTCGGTGCCGCCGAACGCCGTCAGCCGATGCTCACCTATCCGGTCCGGCGCGGCCCCGACGCCGACGGCGCCGAGTCCCCGCCCACCCGCGCGCTCCTCGGCGCCACCCGCGCGCGCCTCCTGCTCGACTTGCAAACCCCGCGCAGTACGGCCGAGTTGGCCGAGCGCCACTACCTCGCGGCGAGCACGGTCTCCTACCACCTGGGCATCCTGTACCGCTTTGGCCTGGTCACCCGAACCCGCTCCCGCCACCACACCCTCTACCTACGCCCAGACCTCCAGAACCCGCCATCTGTTCACCGAAGCCGACCACCGGACCTGACCGCCCACCGCGCCGACCGACCGGTGCGGGATCCGAACGGTCGACGAGTCGTCGTCCGGGCCGGTTCGGACGCGTGCCCACGGCATCGACCCCGACACCACGGCCCGGCGGTGGAGCGGGAGGCGGAAACCTTGCACCCGAGGAGGCGCCCGACACCTTCACGATCCCGAAGGTTCTCCTGACCCACGCAACGCCCCGGCCGGACCGTCACGGCAGGCGGCTGATCATTGAGCGGCCCCGTGCGGGCTGAAAGCGACCAGGGGGCGTCTCGCCGCTACGTGAGGCACCGGCTCGACCGCTACGCAACCCAGGAGGCGCGGGGAGCCGCCGGCCCCGTCCCCGTTCGCCCTCCCGGGCCGTCGAATTCGATGCCGAGGCCGTCCGGCACCCGGGCACCCCCGGATGTAGGCACCCGCGGGCCGCCTCGATATCCGAGGGCGGGTGCGCCCGTTCGAGGGCAGACTGCCCGGTACGAAGGTCGCCTGCGGTCGGCGGCCTCGACAAACGATCGGGGGTGCCCGCGATGGGCTTGCCGGGGGCTCGGCGGATCGTGGACGCCAGGCGGGGCGCGCACGCGGACGGTCTGCTGCGTGGGGTGTTGGCGGGGGAGGGGTGCAGCGGTACCGAGGTTGCCCGGCTGCGCGGTGGGCTGATCGTGCCGGCGGAGCCCTCGGTGTCCGTGGTGATCAATTTGTTCGCGAGTGGAACGGAGACGTCGGCCGGCTTCGTCACCGCCGCCGGGCTGCGGTACGCGGGGTCGGCGCCGGTCGCGTCGCCAACGATCGACGCGGGGCCGCGTGCGTGGGTCACGTTGACGCTGACCCCGCCGGGGGCATATCGGGTGCTGGGGCTGCCGTTGGCCGAACTCGACCGGCCGGCAACGGGTTTGTCGGATGTGCTGGGCCCTGCCGCACTGGAGTTGGCGGCGCGGTTGCGGGAAGCGGCGGGATGGGTGGAACGGTTCGACCTGTTGCGGGAGTTCGCGGTGGGCCGGGCCGAACACGGCGGTTCGCCGGCACCCGAGGTGACCCGGGCGTGGGCGCGGTTGACCGAGACCGGCGGACGGATCCCGGTACGGCGACTGGCCGACGAGGTCGGCTGGAGCCACCAGCACCTGATCCGGATGTTCCATCGTCAACTCGGCCACCCACCCAAGACCCTGGCCCGGCTGTTGCGGCTGCGTGGGACCCTGCGCGACATCCGCGCCGATGGACGCGTCGATCAGGCGGTGTTCGCGGCGGGCTATCACGACCGAGCCCATTTCGCCCGGGATCTACGGGAGTTCGTCGGAACCACCCCCGGGCGATATGTCCGGGGCGCGTTGCCGTGTGGCTGCGTGACCGAAGCGGATGCGGTAGGAGATCCGGCGGCTGATCCCGCCGCGCACGGCGAGGTGAATTCCTTACAAGACGCCAACCACGACCACCGATAGCGTCCTCGGTGTCGACCACCTCGATCCGCCCGAACAATCCCCAACAACCGCGAAAAGCCCTGAACCGCCCCAATCCAAACCCAGGAGCCCATCCATGCCCGCGCGCACCCCGCAGGACCTGCACACCGACTACGCCGCCGCCTTCAACGCCGGCGACCTCGACACCCTCGCCGCCTGCTACGAGGACGCCGCCGTCTTCACCGGAACCACCGGCCGCCTGCACGGAGTCGCCGCCATCCGTGCCCACCTGGCCGACCTCCTGGCCCACCGCCCGATCTTCCGGCTCCACACCCGCGACATCGCCGTCACCGGCGACCTCGCCCTGCTCTCCTCCGACTGGCGCTTCACCTCGACAACCCCCACCGACGCCGCCGGAGACACCCGCGTCGACACCACCGGCACATCCTTCGAAGTCGCCCGCCGCCAACCCGACGGCACCTGGCGCTACGTCATCGACGAACCCAGCCCCCTCGCCCGCACCTGACCACCCAGGGCGCGTATCCAGTTGCGATCAACAGGTGCTCCTACCGAGGTCGCCGATCCAGATCATCGCGGCGCGTAGGTGGAGGCCGGCGAGGTAGCTCTCGGGGCTCTTGTCGTATCCGGTGGCGATGCCGCGCCGGGCCTTGAGCCTGGGCGAGGTGGATCCTCGAGGTCTGCCCGCGCCGCGAGCGCCCGAGCAGGGCGGCCCTCGGCCGGACCCGGTGCCGGCGCCGGACACGCCGTCGTTCCTCCCGCCCCGGGTCGAATCCCGCCCCGTTCCCTTCTCGTCCCTCCGCGCCGCCCCCCTTTTCCCGGGCCTTCCCCTCCTCCGCGGCGGCCTTCCCCAGCGCGGCGAGCGTGTCGGGATCGAGACGCATCCCGGCGGCGTCGTGGTGCGCCCGGACCGTGGTCGAGTCCACACTCACCAGCGACAGGTCCACCCCGCCCCGCTTCGCCGCTTCCGCGATCAGGCCCTCCGACAGGGCCTCGAAGACACCGGCGTCGCGCCACTGCCGAAAACGATGGTGGACGCTCGACCACGCACCGAACCGCTCCGGCACCCCACGCCACCGCCCACCCGTCCGAAACCTCCGGACCACGCCCTCGAACTGCCCCCGCAGCCGCTCGGGATACGGACCGAACCCACCGATCGCCAGGTACGACTCGACGAACTCCCACTCCAGGTCCGTCAGTTGCTCTCGCGTCACACCAAGACCGTCCACCGGACCGAGCCCGCCTTGACGACGAATCCCACAGATTGATCACAACCCGATACGGGGCCTGGGACTGGCCCGCCGACCGACGACGGAGTCCATCGCTGCATCGCTCTCGCTTTCTCCGTCGGACGTCTAAAGTCGGGAGTCGGGCGGACGAGGGAGTCATGAATGACGCGCGGATTCGGGGAGTTCTTCCACACGGCGACCGGCCATCGCCCCTATACCTATCAGGCCGGGTTCGCGGAGAGCGGGCTGCCGCGGGTCATTCGGGTTCCGTCGGGGGGCGGGAAGACCTCGGCCGCCGTGTTGGCGTGGCTGTACCGGCGGTTGGTGTCCGCGGTGGAGGTGACGCCGCGGCGATTGGTGTACGTGTTGCCGCAGGGCAGCCTCGCGGATCAGACTCACGCGCGAATCGCCGAGTGGCTGGGCCGCCTCGGGTGCGCGGACGAGGTCGATCTGCACTTGCTCGCCGGTCCGGAGTCGCAGAACGGCATGTGGCGGCGGTATCCGGAGCGGACCGCGATCTTGGTGGGTACGCACGACGGGCTGCTGAGCCGGGCGTTGATGCGCGGGTTCGCCGATTCGCGGACGATGGCGCCCGTGTCGTTCGGCCTGCTCAACACCGACACGCACTGGGTGTTCGATGAAATGCACTTGCTGGGGCCCGGTTTGCCGACGAGTGTGCGGCTGCAGTCGCTGCGCGAGTCGCTCGGCACGGCGGCGCCGACCGGCAGCTCGTGGATGTCGTCGACGTGGGACGGGGATGCTTCCCGGGTCGCGCCGGACGGAGATACCGCAATGGGCGCCGGTCCAGGGGCGGTTCGCCGCATCAGGCGGTTGGACGCGGACCCGGCACGGTACGTACAAGACCTCGTCGACTCGCTGGGCTCGGCGCATGTGCCCGGCACTCAAAGCATCGCCGTGCTCGGCTCCGCACAACGGGCGCGCGAGGTCTACGGCGCGCTGCGCGCGGCACATCCGGGCCGGGAGATCGTGCTGGTGCATCCGTACGCGCGTTCCGTCGACCGCCGTGATCGCGCGGGGGAGCCGGCGGATGCCGGCCGGGACCGGATCCTGGTCGCAACGCGGGCGCTGGACGTCGGATGCGACGTGTCCAGCCGTACGCTCCTGACCGAACTCGCCCCGTGGAGCGCGCTCGTGCAACGCGCCGGTCGTTGCAATCGTCATGGCGAACACCCCGATGGCGGCGACCTGTTGTGGTGCGTTCCGCCGGACGCGTCGGGGGCCGACGCGGGTGTCGCGGACTGGCTGAACGCGCACGAGGGCGCAGCGGTCACGACCGCCGACCTGTTTCGCGCGCGCGTCGACCAGGGCGCACCGTCTGCCCAAGTGCTGGGTGAGCACGATGTGTTGGCGATGTTCGACAACGCTCGCGGCGCCGTGCCGACCGACGCGAGCCCGTGGATCTGCGCCGACGACGATCGTACGGTCTTTGTCGCGTGGCGCGTCTGGGAGTCGGGGGAACCTGCGGAGGACGAGCCGGAACCTGCGCGTATCGAGCAGTGTGAGGTGCCGCTCGCCGACGTTCGGGAGCTGCCGGACGGCGGAGTGTGGCTGCGGGACCCCGCCGACGGCCGGTGGCGGCACGCCGTGGCCGACGATCTCCGCTCCGGATCGCTCGTGTTGATCGACTCGGCGCGCGGCGGCTACCTCCCCGAGGTGGGGTGGGCGCCCGAGAGCGGTGCGCCGGTGCCATCGCTCTTCACGGGCCGCATACCTCCCGCGACCGGGTGTGTCGCGTGGGTGAGTCTCGACCGGCACCTGCTGGAGACCGAGGAAGAGGCACGCGCGATCACGGCCGTCCTGCCCGGGCTGACCGAGGAGCAGCGCGAAGCCGTGGCCCGCGCCGCGAGATTCCACGATCTCGGCAAGTGCCACGACGTGTTCCAGGCCATGCTGCGCGACGGCGGTGGCGGCGATCCGCCGGACCACCTGCTGGCCAAGTCCAAGGCGCCCTGGAGCAACGGGGTTTCGACACGTCCGTACTTCCGGCACGAGCTGGTCAGCGCGCTCATCCTGCTGAACGGTGAGCATTGGCACACCCCTCGCGTGGACCCGAGGTTGGTGACCTACCTGGTCGCGGCGCACCACGGTCAGGTGCGGGTGTCGGTGCGCCCCGGGGCCGACGAGGACACGCTTGCGCTGCTCGGCGTCCGGGACGGTGATCGCACGCCGCCGGTCGCCGTCTCCACGGGCGACCACTTCCCCGCGCAGTCGCTCGACACCGAGGCGTTCCGCCCGGGCGGTTCGTGGACGCCGCGGGTCCTGGCACTGCGGGATCGCGACGATCTGGGACCGTTCCGGCTCGCCTATCTCGAGTCGTTGGTCCGGGTCGCCGACTGGCGGTCCAGCGCCCGACACGACGGTCCCACGGCGGGGCTCGTGCCCTGAGCGGTGGCGCCGGCCTTGGTACGCACGCACGTGCCGGTCGGCGCCGATCAGGCTCGAGTCGGCGACGCGAATCTCGTCTTGTCGGAGCCCGCCGCGATCGCCGAGCCGACCCGAGCTGCTGCCAGGGCCGCCCGGACGCCGGTTCCTCCCGCGGTCCCACCTCAAGCGCTGCGGCCCGCCTGCGAGTTCACGACCGCGACGACGAGAAGGTGGTGCGGGACCCGTGGTTGCTGTGCGGACTTGCGTGGGATGCGTGCTCCGAAGCGGACCGACGCCTAGCGTAGTCAGTGCACGGGCACGGTACGTCGACGGATCCGGGGGAGTCCGCGCGAGGGCCGAGCCGAGCCTGTCGAAGAGGCCGATGTTCGTGGGCGAGGTGCCCTCGAATCATCAGGAACCGGCAGGCCCGGATTCGTCCGGGCCGCCATCGACCGGAGCGAACCGCGTCTCGGCGGGTGGGATCTGGAGGCACGACGCCGACCGGCAGCACCCATGCCCCGCACGGCACGGCACAAGCAGTCCCTTCTCCAGAAGAAGAGGTACACCGTGTTCCGAAAGACGATCACCACCTTGGCCATTGCCGCCGCCTCCGTGACAGGCGTGGTGGCGGCGACCCCGGCCCAGGCGGCCGACCGTTGTAGCCCGACGAGCAGCTACGGCGAGAGGATCTGCGTCACCAGTGTTGACTACAACAGGGCGGGTGACACCAGCGCGATCCACTTCACGCTCACCGGGCCCTGGACCGACTACCGGGTCACCGCGAACGATACTTCCGAACTTTACTACCCCGGATCTCGCGTGATCGGCGTGAACGGCCACCCGTACACGCAGGTCTGCGCGACCGAGTCCACCACCCATTGGCGGGGCTGCGCGTGAGTCCCACCAACACCCGCAACTGACCGCCGGGCCGGGGCCCGCCGACCGAGCCCCGGCCCTTCCCACTGCTCACGTCTCGACGTCCGGACCTCCGGCCGGCGGTCCGCGTCTTCGCCGTCGGTGCCCCGTCGTTCGGCGCAGCGAAAGTTCGTGCCCGGTGGCCTTCCCGTGACCCGCTGCGGACGGGCAGGCTCATGCTGACGCGACCGCGTCGCCGTTCGTACCGTATTCCGGAGGAAGTATGAGCATGCGTTCTCTGGTCCGACCGTCCGTGTTCCTTGCCGCCACCACGCTGGCCGTGGCTGCCGGCGTCGCCGCCCCGGCGCACGCTGCGGGGCACTCGCCGGACGGCTCCCGGCGAGCCGCCGGAGCGCAGCCGGCCGCGTCCTTCTGGGACGAGATGCACAACCGCAACAGCGGCAAGTGCGTCGACGTCAAAAACGACTCGTCCGACGCCGGTGCGTGGATCCAGCAGTACCACTGCGACCACACCCCGGCCTCGAAGTTCCTCTTCGCGGACTTGGGCAACGGCTACTTCGAGATCGAGGGCCAGAACAGCCACAAGTGCATCCAGCCACAGAACGGCTGGGGCGGCAACGGAGTACCCCTGTATCAGTGGTACTGCAACGCCGGCGATGCTCAGCAGTGGCAGCTCCAGGCCGCGACCGCCGGCTCCTACCGGGTGGCCAACAAGGCCACCGGCATGTGTATCGACGTCCCCGGCTGGTCGTCGGACGACTGGGTAACGCTCCAGCAGTGGACCTGCGTGGCCGGCGCGGCCAACCAGGAGTTCTATCTCCAGGGCGGCTGACCGAGGCCGGGTCACGGCCGGGCGAACCTACGGCGAGAAGAGCTGTACCGATCGGTACGCAGCCCGTCCGTAGATGGCAACTCGGCCGGGAACTCCCGGCAGGGCCGCGTGGATTCGCGGACGCGGCCCTGCCGGGTCGGGATTCAGCCGGCCTCACCGGTCACGGGTCCGGAACTCCTCGAGGTAGCAGGCGAGTTCGCGGCGTTCGCGGTCGGCGAGGTGGCCGGACGTAGCCGGTGCGTGGACTGTTGGCGCCTGCACGCAGAATGACGGGCATGATCCAGACGTTTCCGCTGGCCCTGCCGGGCACATTGGTGAACAGTCATCGCATCGACTTGACGGCGCCCTACTCCAAGGGCTGGGGCGTCCGAGCCGACGACGTCGTGGCCGCGCCGAACGGGGATGTGTACGCCCTGTACGCGGTACATCGGTACGCCTACGGCGTGGCCAAGGACGAACAGGACCCGTCGATCGCCAACTTCGGCTACCGGATCATCACCCGGTACACCGCGGCCGGCGAGGTGTCGGCCGGCGCGGTGTGCTGCCGTCCCGCGGCGACAAGAACGACTCGGCCGTGGCCGACGGCGGCGACATGACGCTGTGCGTGCTGCCGGATGGCACCCTGGCCGTCAGCGCCCGCCCGGACTCGACCACCCTGATTGCGCCCGACCTCAGCCGGGTGCTTGCCACCTACGACTCGAAGGACCGGCGCCTCTTCGAGAAATTCACGCCGGGTGATGCCTTTGCCAGCTCGATCAGCGTCACGCCCTCGGGCCGCCTGCTGTGCGTAACCACCGAATATGGGGTCTGGAACTACGGCAGTCTGCCGGCCAACGTCGTCGGTCTACAGGCCGTAGCGGTTGAGGTGGAAGGCGCGGCCTCGGTGCGGGTCGGCGGCCAGGTTGAAGCAGGAGCCGGTCAAACCCTTGACCCACTTCACCCTTTCCGCCTGTTCACCCGCCGGCGACCTGCTGCTGGTCCACTCCAAGCAGCACCTCATCCTGCGCGTGCCCGTCCCCGACGACCTCACCGACCTCGCACCAGCCGTCGAACAGGCACTGCGCGCCTACGCCAAGCAACGCACCGCTCTCAAAAAGCAGTGGTCACCCGTCAACTGGCACTGGGCGCATACGTCCGCCGTCCATCACCTCTGACGACGCGCCCCGGCACGCGCGCAGTCAACGACGGGACCCGCTCGCCGAAACGGGTGTCGGTGCGGTGAGCCCCCGCGGTCCCGCGCGATCCGCCGTGGTACGCCTGCGAGTTCACGACCGCAACGACGAGAGGTTGGGCGAGATCCGCGCGGCGGTTGTACGGACTTGCGTGGGATTCGTGCTCCGCAACGGACCGACGCCTAGTGTCGTCAGCACACCGGGACCATACGTCAACCGGCCCGGGGAAATCCGCTGTGGCTTGCGTGGCTTGCTTGCACCGGATCGTTCGTACGACCGAAGGGGGAGACATGCAGTTCAAGCTGGGGCGTCGAGCCGCTGGCCGCGGCGACCGCACTGGCCGTCACGGGGGTGGCGCTCGGGTCGGGGAGCGCGTCCGCCGCGACCGGGACCGACTCCAATTCCGGGCACGGCGTGGAAATCACGGGCTGGCACACGCGGGCCCTCTACCCATATGTGAGTGCCAGGCTGTGCAACTACCAGAGTTCGGCAAACCGCTTCTACTTGTGGATCAAGGACGCGCAGACCGGCGACAATATTACGTACAACGGTTACATCACCCCCAGCCTCGCGCCTGGTCAATGCGACGAGATCGGTGGCTACGACTTCGGCAGGGACGCCATCCAGGTCTTTGCGCAGTCCGGAAGCCTGTGGACCTTCGGCACCGACCCGATCTCCCTGGGCTGAAAGCACCGGGCCCGCCACCAGCGGGAGTTGGCCGGGCACGGCGAAGGGCTCGGACACCCTCACGGGGTGTCCGAGCCCTTCGCCGTTGCACCGAAAGACCACGTTGCGACCGGCCGACTCGATGGCGCCGAGAAGGCGACCGAGAGGCTCTCGTCCGCGGTGGTCGTCCGGTCGCGTTCCTTGCCCGAAGCACTCGAACACGGCAGCCGGCGCGCCGGCCGGCCGGGTGACGGTCCTCGACCGGGCGGGTACGCACGCCGACCGAGGGTCGTGGGCGTTCGTGGCGGGTGGATCAACTTGTCCAGGTTTTGAGTCGAGTGGCGACCTCCCGTACCGGGAGGCCCTCTCGTGCCGCGCGGGCCAAGGGGAGAACGGTGTCCAGGCCGGGGCTTACCGGGAGGCCGCACGCGGCCAGGTACGCCGCGGTCACCGTGGCCGCGAACAGCAGGTTTCGCACCTCGAGGCTGGGGTTCCCGGCCAGCTCGCACAGCAGTGCCGCGGCTTTGTGATGGGGCTCGGGGTAGACCTCGTGGTCCAGGATTTCCGCGCGGTGTCGTGCCTCCGCCGCGATCGGCACGCCGTAGTCGACGACTTGGGGGTCCCCGGGGATCTGCTGGGCCACCGCCAGGATCCACGCGAGGTCGATCCGCAGGTTCACGCGGCATTCCTCGGCGCGGTCCGCGCCGGCCCCGCCGGGAGACCCGGGTAGCGGTCCTCGCCGAACTCGGCCTCGAACCGGTCGGTGTACGCCGCCAGGAACGTTGCGGCGCCGGCCATGAACGCGGCGCGTGACTCGTTCACGTCCTGCTCGATCAGATCGGCCACGTACCCCTGCAGGCTCAGGCCACGACGCTTGGCCCGCTCCTCGGCGGCGGCTTTGACGGCCTCGTCCAGCCGGATGTTCGTCTGCTTGTTAGCCATGCCCACCACCCTAGCTACCCTTTGGTACCGGTGCCTAGCAATTGCTGGGATGGCCGGGCCGCCAGGATCGAGGACGGAGCCATTTCTCCGATGGTCCGCGTCGAGGACCGAGGCCCACCGGCCGGCGCGGTTGGCGGCGCGCGAGCGCCATGGAGGAACTCGCGGCGGTTACCGAGGATCCGCCGCGCGGGGGTGGTGAGCGGTCGCCGTCGAGGTCTGGGCGTCGCTGCCGTGTGGCGTCGGGCGTGCGGTGGTGGCGGGGGCCGGCCGCGTGGGGTGGGGATGGGGTGCGGGTGGTGATTCGGGGGTGCGCAGGCCGAGTTCGGCTTCGAGTGCGTCGAGGCATGCCTGCCAGTGTCGGATGGTTCGGTCCAGGGCGGGGCGTCGCGCGTCGGTCACGAACGCGACGTGTGCGTTGCTCCCGTGGCTGGAGAGGGTGATGAAGCACAGGTGCCCGGGGAACAGGGACGGGACCACGAACGCGTCGTGGACGGGGGTGTCGGCGAAGGACAGTCCCCGGGGGTAGGCGACGCGGGAGTTGATCATGGCGGTGTGTGCGGGGCGCAGGAGATGGTGCGTGGCCCAGCGGCCGACGGGGCCGGGCACGAGTTCGAGCATGCGGCGCGCTGTGGCGCGGTACTCGGGTGCGCGGGTGTCCGCCGCGGAGGTTGCCGTCGCGGTCAGGCTTTCGGCGGTGACCTCTTCCCCGTCGTGCAGCGGGACCCGGATCATCCCGAGTTTGTTGCCGACGCCCGTCTCGGTCTTGCCGCGCAGGCGGGTGTCCAGGGGCACGCATGCGTACAGAGTGCGCCGATCCGGGTTCGCCCAGCGGATCCAGGCGTGGACGGCGGCGGCGCTGAGGGCGAGGTGGACGTCGTTGATGCTGACCCCCGCGGCGCAGGCGACCGCGTGCAGCCGGGTCAGGTCCACCCGGGCGCGGGCGATGGCGCGTGCCCCGTCGCCGCCGGCGGGGAGGCGCGGCGGGCGACCGGTGGGGAGGAAGGCGTGCGCGAGGTCACGTGTCACGCGGGCCGCCGCCTTCGGGCTCAGGCGCGGGCGCATGGGTGGTGCGTCGTTGTCGGGGGCGGGTGCGCCGAAGAGTCCGCGGATGCAGGACTGGGAGGCGGAGGCGTCCTGGAAGCCGTGGTGGGAGCGGTAGCACAGGGCGTATTCGTCGTCGGCGTATCCATGGACGAGCCACAGGCCCCAGCGTGGGGCGTGTACGGGCAGGTCACCGTCGAGGAGGGCGCTCGCCAGCAGGTCGTGGCCGCCGGTCCGGTCGTCGAGGACGAGTTCGTGGACATGATCGGCCGCCTCGAACGCGGACGAGGTCGTCCATCGGCCGCCGCGCGCGACACAACCGAGGGCGGGCACGTTCGGCGCGCGCGTTCGTACGTGGTCGCGAACCAGGGCCAGGGTGGGGGCCCTTCCCTTGAGCAGCAGTACGTGCGTGTTGTGCAGGTGCGAGTCCCGGGGGGCTTTCCGGGCGAGGGCGTCGAGGACTGCTTCGATGCCGTTGCGGCGGGTGTCGGGGCGTACGTGGTCGGTGCGTACGTGGTCGGTGCGTACGGCGGCAGGCATGGTGTCCCAGGGGTGAGCGCGGGGGTGTGGGCGTTCAGGGGGTGGTGATGACGAGCACGGCGTTTTGTCCACCGAAGCCCATCGAGTGAGTCGTGGCGAGGGAGATCTTGGTGGAGACGCAGCGTGTGGCGATGTGTGCCTGCACGTGGGGGTCGAGCCGGGTCAGATTGGCCGTGGGCGGCACGAGTGCGTGTTGGACGGCCAGGACCGTGTAGACGGCCTCGACGGCGCCGGCGGCGCCGAGCAGGTGGCCGGTCACCCCCTTGGTCGAGGTCACGATCGGCCCGTTGGGGTAGGCGCGGGCCACGACGGCGGCCTCGATGCGGTCGTTGGCGGGGGTTGCGGTGCCGTGGGCGTTGACGTGGGAGACGTCCGAGGGGCTCGCGTCGGCGTCGCGCAGGGCGTCGCGGATCGCCGCCGCCAGTCCGCGGCCCTGGGGGTGGGGTGCGGTGGGATGGTGGGCGTCGGCGCTGGCGCCGTATCCCGCCACGTGGGCGCGGACCCGGGCGCCGCGGGCTGCGGCGTGCCCGGTGCGCTCCAGGACCAGGACCGCTGCCCCCTCTGCGGCGACGAACCCGTCCCGGTCGACGTCGAACGGGCTCGACGCGTGTTCCGGGGCGCAGGACCGGCTGGACAGTGCGCCCAGGCGCGCGAATCCCGCGATGGTCAGGGGCGTGATGGGAGCTTCGCAGGCCCCGGCGATGACCACGTCGCAGCGGCCAAGGAGCAGGAGGTCGCGGGCGGTTCCGATGGCGGTGGCACCCGATGCGCAGGCGGTGGCAACGGCGAGGTTGGGTCCCCGCGCGCCGCAGTCCGTCGCGATGGCGCCGGCCGCCATGTTCGGCAGTTGCCGGGGGTGCAGGAAGGGCGAGACCTTGTCGGGTCCGTCCTCGAGGAGGACCCGGTGTTCGCGTTCCAGACTTCCGCAGCCGCCGTGGCCCGTTCCGATCACCACGCCCACGCGGGCGCCCGCCCAGGCATGGGGTGTCAGTTCGGCGTCGGCGAGGGCCTCGCGTGCGGCGATCAGCGCGAACTGGGTCGCGCGGTCGAGTCGATGGGCCGCAGGGCCGCCGAGCAGGGCCTTCGCGTCGAAGTCCGGCACGCGACACGAGATCCGCACGGGCAGCGTGTCCAGCGCCGGGTCGAGGGCACCGGTGCCGCGGCCGGCGCACACGGTGTCCCAGTTGGTTCCCACGCCGATCCCGGCCGGTGTGACCAGGCCGATTCCCGTCACGGCGACGTTGCCGGAACCCCTCATCGGGTCGCTGCCGTCCGTGCCTGCAACAGGTCGACGATGTCCATCAGGTTCGTGGCGGCGAACAGGTCCTGGGCCGGTACGCGGACGCCGCAGCGCTTGTGCAGGGCCGTCGACAACTCCACGACGGCCAACGAGTCCAGGCCCAGATGCAGACCCGAGACCGCCGGTGTGATCTCCTCGGGCGGGATCCTCAATTTCTCGACCAGGACGTCCCGCAGTTCCGCGAACATCGTTTCCCTGCTTGTACTCATACGTTCCCAACACCTCGATGTGGTCGGGGCGGCAGCCGAGTGAGGCGTTGGACGAGAGCGTCGGCCCAACTCACAGGATGGAAGCTGACTCACAGGATGGAAGCTGACAGTAATCGAATAGTAACACAATGTGATGATGGGTTTGCTGCGACGTTTCCCAGTGGCGAAGTCGACGGGTTGCCCGGTGGCCGGCCGCCGCACAGATGTCGAGTCCGGACTCAGGAGGCCGGGCCCGCGGGTGGTGCGCCGGTGATCGCTGCGCGGTACAGGGCCCGGGTGGCGGTGCCGAAGTAGGCGCTGTAGGACACCTGGGGGGTGTTGCCGCCAGTGTGGTAGCCGCCGATCACCCCGACCACCGCCCAGCCGCCCGGCCACGGCACCAGCATGGGTCCGCCACTGGTCCCGCCCACGAAGCCGTCACACGCGATGCGTGGGAAGGTGCCCGGCTCGGCAGGATCGTCGCCGGCCCACCTGGTGGTCCAGCTCCAACACTCCAGCGGTTTCGGCGCACCGCCCGGATATCCGATCATCCGTACCGGAACGTGGAAGTACCCGGTGTCGCTGAGCAGTTGCACCCCGCCCGTCACGTCCTCCAGGCGCCTGCCGTCCCCGTTGGGCTCGGTCACCGCGAACCCGAAGTCGTACGCGGCCCCCGCGTGTGTACCCAGGTCGTAGTACTCCTGCGCGACATAGACGCCGTTGTTCTTGATCGGGAAGATGCCGAACGGCTTGAGCCCGTCGTGGTATCGGGGAACGAACCCCAGATGCCGTTTGGGGGAGGAGCCGGAGTATCCCTTGAGACAGTGCCCCGCGCTCAGTACCAGGTCGTGGCCGGGGCTGCGCACCACGGAACCGCTGCAGGTGCGGCCGGTGCCGTTGGCGTCGGTCCAGAAGAACGTCCCCGCCTGCGGGATGCCGTCGAAGCTCCGACTCGGCGGGATCCACTCGCCGGGTCGGGGCCCGTCCACGGCGCTCGGTGCGCCGCGTTCGGTACCGCCGGGCAGCGCGGCCGCCATTCGGGCCGCGCTCCAGTAGGCGCCGAGCCGGTCTGCGGCCGGATTGCCTGCGGCCGGTGCTGCGGCGGAGGCGGTCGGGGTGAGCCCGGCGCCCAGCAGCAGGGCGGCCGCGACCGCTGCGGCATGCCTGATGACGTTGATCCGAAGTAACATCGATTCCCCTTTTGATGTATTCGGGTGGGTGTGGCGGCTCACCAAGTCGGCGCTGCGGATCGCGGTTTGCTCGATCGAGGTCAGCCTCTCCCACCTGGCGCCCGGCTCCTACCGCGCGCGCCGCACGGGATCATTGCGGGCCGCCGACGGGAGGAGACCGGAACAGCGGAACCTGGGACGGGACGGGATCTCGGTGGTGAGGCCTGGGATACGGCCTCAGGCCGGCAAGGTCATCCCGCTCCCCCTGGTGGGCTCGCCGGTCGACGACGATCGCCCCCGGCACGATCACCGGCCGCGCCGCCGCGCTTCCCGACTCAGGCTTTCAGGGCGCCAACCGACGTTCAAGACAATCTCGTTGCGCGTTTTCGGCTTGCCGGCTCCGGGCCCGATCGACGTGGAGGTGGACGACGACGGCTTCGCGCGTGAGCGCAGGGGTGTGGCCACGACGACCAGGCGGTGGCCGGCCACCCTGGATGTGCGGCGGCGGTATGGACGGCTCGTGATCCGTACGATGCCGCGTTGTGTGCCGACGGTCCCCGAGAGCGCCTTCACCGCCGAACAACTCGACCCGGACGGCTTTGCCCGCTGGGACTTCGAAGGGCAGAACCCAGTGCCGCGCCCGGCACTAGCTGCAGTTCATGGTCACGCTCGCGTAGAAGACGTGGCCGCGGTACGGGTCGTCGAAGACCTCGGAGATCTGTGGTGCCGCGGCCGGCGTGCAGGAGTAGCGGCCGTCGGTGTGGGCCGTGCCCTGGGCGTCGTCGATCGCGGCCCGGAGCGCGATGTCGGCCGTCGAGCCCATGCCCGCGCCGCAGTACAGCGTCGTTCCGCTCGCCATCGCCGGTGCGGCGGCGGACAACAGGGCGGCGGCCAGGCCGGCCACGAACAGTCCGCCTCGGGTCAGCCTCGTGGAACTTGACGTCATCGTCGATCGCCTCCTGATTCCGGAAGGGCCCGCCGGTGGACGGAGCCCTGGATGCCTTCCGTCATCTACACGGACGATCGGCGGGATGGGTTCACGGCCACGGACGGCACGTCGTCGTCCCGGAGAAATCCGATGTACCGGCGGTGTGGCCGGGCGCCGACTCGGCAAGGGCGCGTGACTCGCTCGTTGCTTACGGACACGGCTGGTCACGCGCACCACACGGGTGTCTGTCCCACGTCACGCATGCCAACAGAAAACTTCACTGGAGGCTTGTTGATATCTTAATGAGCTATTACTGTCATCCCAATTCCCGGTTCACCGAAGGAGATCCCAGTGGCTCCCCGTCACGATCCTCGACCGGCCGGCTGGCGAGTCGGCGCCGACATCGGCGGTACCTTCACCGACGTCATCGCGCTGGGCCCGGCCGGCGAAGTCGTCCCGATGAAGGTCCTGTCCACCCCGCCCGACTACGGCGCGGGCGTGGTGGCGGCGACCACCGACCTGCTGTCCTCGGTCGGGGCCCGGCCGGAAGCCGTGACCGCGATGCTGCACGGCACGACCGTGGCCACCAACACGATCCTGGCGATGAGCGGCGTACGCACCGCGGTGGTCACCACCCGCGGCTTCCGCGACGTGCTCGAACTCGGGCGGCTGCGCCGGCCGGTGCTCTACGACCTGTCCTGGTCCAAGCCCGAGCCGCTGGCCCGACGTCGGCATCGCTACGAACTCGACCAGCGGATCACCGCCGACGGACGCCTGGCACCGCCGGCCGCCGACGACGAGATCCGCACGCTGGCCACGCGGCTGCGCGCGGACGACATCCGCGCGGTGGCCGTGTGCCTGATCAACTCCTACGTCCGCCCCGACGAGGAGCGGCGCGTCGCCGACCTGCTGCGCGCCGAGCTGCCCGGGGTCTACGTCACCGCGTCGGTCGACGTCTCCGCGCTGCCGCACGAGTTCGAGCGCACGAGCACCGCGACGGTCAACGCCTACGTCGGCCCGGCCGTGCACGGCTACCTCACCCGCCTGGCGGCGGAGTTGCGGGCCGTGCGGGTCAGTGCGCCGCTGCTGGTCATGCAATCCAGCGGGGGACTGCTGGACGCGGCCTCGGTCGCGATGCGGCCGGTGCAGATCATCGAGTCCGGTCCGGCCGCCGGCGTCACCGCCGTGCAAAAGCTCGCGCAGCTGATCGGCCTGTCCAACGTGGTCGCGTTCGACATGGGCGGGACCACGGCCAAGGCGTCCCTGATCGAGCACGGCGAGCCGTTCGTCTCGGCCGACTACGAGGTCGGCGGCGGGATGAATGTCGCCCGCGGCCTCGCCTCCGGCGCCGGGTATCCGGTGCGGGCACCCTCGATCGACATCGCCGAGGTCGGCTCCGGCGGCGGCAGCATCATCTCCGTCGACGCGGCGGGCGCCCTGCATGTGGGGCCGGCCAGCGCCGGGTCGCTACCCGGCCCGGCCTGCTACGGCCTCGGTGGTGAGCTGCCGACCCTGACCGACGCCAACGTGACGCTCGGATACCTCAGCCCGCAGGCCCTCGCCGGCGGCAGTGTGCCGATCCACCCCGAGTTGGCCGCGAAGACGCTGTCGTCGGTCGCCGAGCGACTCGGTGGTGAGGTGCCGGACGTCGCGCGCGGCGCGTACCAGGTGGCGGTCTCGAACATGACGACCGCGGTCAAGGCGGTGACCAGCGAACGCGGCCGGGACCCGCGCCGGGCCACCATGGTCGCCTTCGGCGGCGCCGGTCCGCTCTACGCCGCCGCGCTGGCCCGCGAGCTCGGCATCTCCACCGTGATCGTGCCGGTGTACCCGGGCCTGTTCAGCAGCCTGGGCCTGCTCGTCGCCGACACCGAACGCCACGAACTCGCCCCCTACCGGCCCGAGTTCGCCGAGGTGAGCGGGCTCGACGCGGAGTTCGCCCGACTCGCCGCGACGGTGCGCGCGCAGCTGGGGGCGGACGCCGTCGTGGACCGGCTGCTCGACATGCGCTACCGCGGCCAACGATTCGAACTGCGCATACCGGTGCCCGACGGCGACCTCACCGACGACCTGCTCGCCGAGGTGCGCGCCCGATTCCACGCCGAGCACGAACGCACCTACGGCCGGGCCGGCACCGACGAGCTGGTGGAGCTGGTCAACCTGCGCGTACGCGGCCGGGTCCGCACCCCGGTGTCCATCGCGGACGTGCTGAGCCTGCCCGCGGTCGCGGAACGCCCGGCCGGCACCCGTACCTGCCGGTTCGCCGAGACCGTGCCCACCCCCGTCATCGGACGCTCCGCCCTCGGCACCGAGCCCGTCGACGGACCGATGATCATCGAGGACATGGACGCCACCACGCTCGTCCCACCCGGCGCGCGGGTGCACCGCGACCACTTCAACAACATCGTCATCACCTGGAGTGCCGAATGATCCGCGACGCCGTGACGTTCGAGGTCTTCCGCAACGCGGTGACCGGGCTCGCCGACGAGATGGCGATCACCATCCTGCGCACGGCGCACTCACAGCTCGTCGCGTCCAGCATGGACTTCTCCGCCGCCCTGTGCGACGCGCACGGCAGGGTGATCGCCCAGGCCAACACCCTGCCCGTGCACCTGGGATCCATCCCGGACGCGATGGAAGAGATCCTGGCCGAGTTCGGCGACGGCATCCGGCCGGGCGACATCTACCTGCTCAACGACCCGTCCCGGGGCGGCATGCACCTGCCGGACATCTTCGCCGTCGCCCCGGTGTTCACCGGGGACGTGCTCCTGGGGTTCGCGGTCACGGTCGTCAACCACACCGACGTCGGCGGCTGGGCGGCCGGCTCCATGGCCGTGCAGTCGACGAGCATCTTCGCCGAAGGTGTACAGATCCCGCCGTCGCGCCTGGTCGAGGCCGGCGTCGTGAACGAGACCTTCCTGCAGTTGATCCTGCGCAACGTCCGCGAACCCGAACTGCTGCGCGGTGACCTCGAATCCCAGCTGGCGGCCTGCCACACCGGGGCCGAAGGTCTGCGCGAACTCGCCGCACGGCACGGCGCCGACGGCCTCGCCGCCCTCGTCGACGAGTTGCTCGACTACTCGGAGACGCTGCTGCGCAACGCGCTGGCCGAAGCCGTCCCGGGCACTTACGAATTCACCGACCACATCGACGACGACGGCCTCGGCACCGGACCCATCCCGATCCGGGTCGGGGCCACCTTGTCGAAGGCCGGCATCGAACTCGACTTCACCGGCTCCGCACCGCAGGTCGCCTCCGCGCTCAACGCGACGGCCTCGTTCACCCGATCCGCCTCCTACGCCGCCCTCCAGGGTGTCCTCGCCGCGGACATCCCCGCCAACAGCGGCTTCTACCGGCCGTTCACGTTCGTCATCCCGGAAGCCTCCATCCTGAACGGGCGGCGTCCCTCCGCCCGCGGCGCCCGCGGCCTGGTGGGCTTCCGGATCATCGACGCGGTCCTCGGCGCGCTCGCCCCGGTGTTCCCCACCCGCGTGCCCGCCGCCGGCGAGGGCGGACCCGACGGGATCGCGATCGGCGTCGTCGCGGCGGACGGCGAATCCGTGGTGCTGTGGGACCCGTTGGCCGGAGCGTGGGGCGCCCGCCCCGACCGCGACGGCGTGGACGGGATCAGCTCGCTGGGCGCCAACCTGACCAACACCCCCGTCGAGGAACTGGAACGGTCCGGCCACCTGCGCATCGACGGCTACGGCTACCTCCCCGACAGCGGCGGCGCGGGCCGCTGGCGCGGCGGCCTGGCGACCTTCCGGGACATGACGCTCCTGGCGCCCGAGGCCACCGTGCAGATCAGGTCCGACCGGCGCAAGTTCCTGCCCTACGGACTGGCCGGCGGCGCACCGGGAACACCCTCGCTCAACGTGCTCGACCCCGGCACACCCGACGAGCGCGTCCTGGACTCCAAACCGCACTTCGTGATGACCGCCGGAACCCGGCACCGCCACGTCACCGCCGGCGGGGGAGGGCACGGCAGCCCCTTCGAACGCGCCGCGGAACGTGTCCTCGAAGACGTCCGCGACGGCAAGGTCACCCGCGCAGGAGCCGAACGGGACTACGGCGTCGTGATCACCGACGAGCAACTGATCGACGCGAGCGCCACCGCCGCACTGCGCGGCCAGGCGCCCTGAAGCCGGACGAGAAACGCGAGCCCACACCCCCGACAGCACGGAGATTCCCACCGCACCACTGACCGATTGGACTGCCGATGAGCTCGACCGTCGCAACCACCCCGGACACCACCGTCGCGCCCCGCACCTGGCGCAAGGTCGGCATGCGGATCATTCCACTGGTCGGCCTCGCGTACGTGGCGAGCTATATCGACCGCGCCAACATCGGTTACATCGCCGCCCCCATGTCCCGCGACCTGCACCTGAGCCACACCCAACTCGGCTTCGCCGCAGGATTGTTCTTCATCGGCTACGTGCTCGTCGAAGTACCGAGCAACCTCATGCTGACCCGGTTCGGCGCGCGGATCTGGATCACCCGGATCATGGTCACCTGGGGACTGGTCACCGCCGCGACCGCGGCCGTGAACTCGGCGGCCACGCTGTTCATCGCGCGGATCCTGCTCGGCTTCGCCGAAGCCGGCCTGGCCGCCGGGATCCTGCTCTACCTCACCTTCTGGTTCCCCCGCCGGCAACGTTCCTGGGCACTGTCGAGCTTCATGCTGATGATCCCGGTGTCCTCGGTCGTCGGATCGCCCCTGGCCGCCGCACTGCTCGCGCAGGGCGAGAGATGGCTCGGCATCCCCGGCTGGCGGGCGCTGTTCCTCGTCGAGGGCGGGCTCACGCTCCTCGTCGGCATCGTGATCTTCGCCTTCCTGCCCGACCGCCCCCGCGACGCGAACTGGCTGGACGACGAGGAAAAGCAGGCCATCGAGCACGCCCTCGCCGCCGAGGCCGCCGAACAGCGCGCCCACGGCGCGCTCACCGGAATGCGCGAGGTGCTGCGCAGCGGTCGGGTATGGGCGATGGCCGTGTCGTGGTTCGCGATCGCGTTCGGGCTCTATCCACTGGCATTCTTCCTTCCCACCATGATCGAATCCATCTCGGACAACCCCGGGCATGCCGGCGATGTCAGAAGCGTGCTGCTGTCCGCCATCCCGTACGCGGTGGCCGTGCTCGCCATGCTCGCCTGGGCCCGCTTCGCCGCCCGCACCACCGCGGTCACCGCCACCGCGGTGCCGCTGGTCGTCGGTGTGGTGGGCCTGCTCCTGGCGACGTTCGCCGGCAGCGGCACGCTGTTCGTCCTCGCCGTCTGTCTGAGCGTCGCCGGGATCATCACCGCGATGCCCCAGTTCTGGCGGATACCGGCGACCGGCCTGACCGGCGCCGCGGCCGTCTCCGGAATCGCGCTGATCAATTCCGTCAGCAACATCAGCGGCTTCGTCGGCCCCTACCTCACCGGCTACATCGCCACCTGGACCGGCAGTTTCACCTACGCACTACTCACCATCGCAATCATCATGGCCGCCGGACTGGCCTTCCTGCTCACCGCGGGGCGCCGGATGGAGCGGCTCGACGGGAGCTTGTCGTCGTGACCACCGCATTGCTCATCGGCGATGTCCAGCAAGGCATCACCAGCAGGTATCCATTCGCCAGGCAGGTCCTGCCGCAGCTCACCGAACTCGCGCCGCGGGCCAGGGCTGCCGGAGCCCTCGTCGTGTTCGTGCACTTCGCGTTCCGCGGCAACGGGGCCGACCTTCCGCCGGGCAACACACTGCTGCGCTCCTTCCACCAAGCCGGGGACGCATTCCACGAGGGCAGCACCGGACCCGAGATCGATCTGCCGATCGCCGACCAGGACGTCGTGGTGCGCAAGCGCCGCGCCGGTGCCTTCGCCGGCACCGACCTCGACCTCGTGCTGCGGGCCCGCGGCGTCGACACCCTCGCGATCGCCGGAGTGGCCACCAGCGCCATGGTCGCCGCCACGGCCTACGACGCGGCCGATCGCGGCTACCGGGTGACCGTGCTGCGCGACGGCTGCGCCGACGGCGACCAGCGCATGCACGACTTCTTCATGGACACCGTCTTCCCCAGCCGCGGCTTCGAGGTCGTGTCCTGCGCCGCCTGGCATCCGGAACCGGCCGAGTGCTCTTCTTGACGACGTAAGGAATGGGACGGGAAGCGTGAACGTCACTTTGCTGCACCGGCTCCGCACGGAACTCGACCAACGCTCGGTGACCACCGGGCTGCGCCGCGACCTCGTGGTCTCGAGCCCCCAGGGACCGACACTCGGAGTGGACGGCGAGACACTCGTGAACTTCGCCGCCAACGACTACCTCGGGCTCGCCGAGCACCCCGACGTCCTCGACGCGGCGCAGCGGGCGCTGCGCGAGATGGGCCTGGGGGTCAGCGCCGGGCGCGTGCTCTGCGGCACCCGGGCGGTGCACGGCGAACTCGAGGCAGCCATCGCCGAACTGGTCGGCGCCGACGACGCGGTGCTCTACGGCTCGTGCTTCGACGCCAACCTCGGGCTCTTCGACGCCCTGCTCGGTCCGCAGGACGTAGTCCTCAGCGACGCGCTCAACCACGCGAGCCTGATCGACGGGATCCGTCTGTCCCGGGCCGAACGGCATGTCTTCGCGCACGCCGACCTGGACGAGCTCGAACGCCGCCTCGCGGAGAGCGCGCACGCGCGCCACCGGCTCATCGTCACCGACGGCGTCTTCAGCATGGACGGCGACATCGCCGCGCTGCCGCAACTGTCCGAGCTGGCCCAGCGCTACGACGCGGTGCTCGTGGTCGACGACTCGCACGCCACCGGTGTCCTGGGCGCCACCGGCGCGGGCACCGCCGAGCACTTCGGACTCGCCGGCCGCGTCGACGTGCTGACCGGCACGCTCGGCAAGGCGCTGGGCGGCGGCGCCGGCGGCTTCGTCGCCGGTCCCCGGGCGATCGTGGAGACGCTGCGCCAGGTCTCGCGTCCGTACATCTTCACCAACGCGATGGCCCCCACACTGGCCGTCGCGGCGCTGACCGCGATCCGGATCGCGCGAGCACGCCCCGACCTGCGGGAACGCCTGGCCGCCAAGACGACCTGGCTCCGGGGTGCGCTGCGCGACCTCGGCTACGACGTGCCGCCGGGGGAACACCCGATCATCCCCGTGATGTTGCGCGAAGGCTCCGCGGCGCGTGACGTGGCGGCAGCGCTGCGCCGCGACGGTGTCCTGGTCTTCGCACTGTCGCATCCGGTCGTCCCGGTCGGCGAGGAACGGATCCGCGTGCAGGTCTCGGCCGCGCATACGGCCGACCAACTCGAACATGCGGCAGCCGCCTTCGGTCGGGCGCGCTCGGTCCTGGTGGGCCGATGACCGCCGGCGCGGGGCTGCACGCCCCCACCAGCGCCGACAGCCGCGAACTCGAAGGCCGGGTCGCGGTGGTGACCGGCGGCGCGAGCGGGATGGGGCTGGCCACCGCGCACGCCCTGGCCCGTCGCGGGGCGACGGTCGCGGTGTTCGATCGCACCGCGCCGGGGCGCGAGGAGTTGGCGTCGATGCTGGCCGTCCCGGTCGACCGGGTGCGGTCGGTCGCGGTGGACGTCACCGACGGCGACCGGGTTCGGCACACGTTCGCCTCGTTGACGAAGGAGCAGGCGCGACTCGACATCCTGGTCAACGCCGCGGGCATCGCGCCGCCGACCGCGTTCGAGGACATCGCCGAGGCCGAGTGGAATCGGGTGCTCGCGGTCAACGTGCACGGGACGTTCCTGTGTTGCCAACAAGCGCTTCCCGCGATGCGCGCCGGCGGCTGGGGGAGGATCGTCAACTTCTCCTCCACCGCCGGCAAGACCATCAGCACCGCCGCCGGCGCGCACTACACGACGGCGAAACACGGCGTCCTGGGGCTCACCCGGCATCTGGCCAAGGCATATGGACCCGACGGGGTAACGGTGAACGCCGTCTGCCCGGGGCTGATCGACACCCCGATGGCCCGCGGCCTGCTGCCCGAAGGGTCACTCGACCAGGTGACCCGGTCGTTCCCGGTGCCCCGCGTCGGACAGCCCTGGGAAGTCGCCGAGTTGGTCGCCTTCCTCGCCTCCGACCGGGCGGCGTACATCACCGGCGCGGCCGTCGACATCAACGGTGGCGACTTGATCGTCTGACCTGGCAACACGTACGCGACGTAAGCGAGACAAGCGACACAAGTGACATAAGCAGCGCAAGTAGCGCAAGCGGAACAAGCGACATCGGGCATACGAGGCACGGCCGGCCAACGCGGTACGGCCACAAGAAAGCGAGCAGTCCGTGAGCACAGGCACAGGGACAGGGACAAGGACCGGGACCGGGACCGGGACAGTCAGGACGATCCGGCACCGAATCGGCGGCCGCGAGACCGACGGCGCGTCGAGCCGCATGGCTCCGGTGTGGAACCCCGCGACCGGCGAGCGCCAGGCCGACGTGGTGCTGGCCGAGGCCGCCGACGTCGACGCCGCGGTGCAGGCGGCGCGGGCCGCCCTGGCGGACTGGAGCGACACGTCCGTCATCCGCCGGTCGCGGTTGATGTTCGCCTTCCGCGACCTCGTCGACAAGCACGCCGACGACCTCGCGCGCATCGTCTCGGCCGAGCACGGCAAAGTCTTCGAGGACGCCAAGGGCGAGGTCGTTCGCGGTCTGGAGGTGATCGATTTCGCCTGCGGAATCCCGCATCTGCTCAAGGGTGAGTACTCCGACCAGGTCTCCGCCGATGTCGACCTCTTCACCTTCCGGCAGCCGCTCGGCGTCTGCGCCGGGATCACGCCGTTCAACTTCCCCGCGATGGTCCCGATGTGGATGCACCCGATCGCGATCGCGACCGGCAACACGTTCGTGCTCAAGCCCTCCGAGCGTGACCCGTCGGTGTCCAACCTCGTCGCCGAGCTCTATGCCGAAGCCGGCCTGCCCGACGGCGTGTTCAACGTCGTCCACGGCGACAAGACGGCGGTCGAGGCGATCCTCGACCACCCGGACATCGCCGCGGTGTCGTTCGTCGGCTCGACACCGATCGCGCGGTACGTACACGAGCGCGCGGCGGCGAGCGGCAAGCGTGTGCAGGCGCTCGGCGGCGCCAAGAACCACGCCGTGGTGTTGCCCGACGCCGATCTCGACCTCGCCGCCGACCAGTTGGTGGCGGGCGCGTACGGCTCGGCGGGGCAGCGCTGTATGGCGATATCGGTCGCGGTCGCGGTCGGCGACGTGGCCGAGCCACTCGTCGAGCGCGTGCGTGCGAAGGCTCGGGCGATCAAGGTCGGGCCGGGCCTCGAGGTCGGGTCCGAGATGGGCCCGGTCGTGTCGCGGGAGGCGCTCGAACGGATCAGCGACTCGATCGCTGCCGGCCTCGACGCGGGCGCCGAACTCGTGCTCGACGGGCGCGAACTCGACGTCCCCGGTGATGGTTTCTTCGTCGGCCCCACGCTGTTCGACCGGGTCACGCCCGAGATGGATGTCTACCGCGACGAGATCTTCGGCCCGGTGCTCGTCGTCGTCCGCGTCGGGTCGCTCCAGGAGGCGATCGATCTCGTCAACGCCAACAACTGGGCCAATGGCACGGCGATCTTCACCTCCAGCGGCCGGACGGCGCGCGTCTTCCACCGCTCGGTGCAGGTCGGCATGATCGGCGTGAACGTCCCGATTCCGGTGCCCATGGCATTCCACTCGTTCGGTGGCTGGAAGCAGTCGTTGTTCGGCGCCCATCACATGCACGGTCCCGAGGGTGTCGCGTTCTACACGCGCGCGAAGGCCGTCACCAGCCGCTGGCCCGAGGAGACCGACGACGGCTCGGCGCACGGCACCGACCTGCACTTCCCGACCGCGGTGTGACCGCTGCGGCGGGCCGACTGCCGGCCGGCTCCGGTCCGGTCCGGTCCGCTCCGGGGGATCTTCGGCTGCTGCGCCGGGATCCCCCGGACCGGTACTGGTGCCCCGCCGGGCGCGGCACTAGGCCGGCGGAAGCGGCGACGCCGGCATCGCGATGGGCGCCCTGCTGATCGAGGCGCTCCTGGCGAGGACTTGGAGCACGTCACGATGTACCCGCTCGCACCGGTTGCGCATCGCCTCGTGGGTGGCGTTCACATCCCGCGCGCGCAGCCCGTCGAAAATGGCCGCCAGCTCTCCGGGCGGGCTCGCGACGTTCGGGGCGATCAACGCGGCCATCCGCAAGACCCGCTCCAGTTCGTCGAGTACGTCGACGATCGCCTTGGCGAGACGGTTGTTGCCGCCGGAGTTGGCGATCACGGCCTCGAACTCGATGGCGGCGCGCAGGGCGTCCTCCTGGCCCACCTCACCCGCCGCGAGCGCGAAGTGGGCCTGGGACAACACTTCGAGCCGGTCGAGCGCGGGCGCGTCGACGCCGCGGCGCGCCGCCGCGGCGGCGGCCTCGCCGGACAGCAGCGTGCGCAATCCGCAGAGGTCGTCGGTGTCCTGGAGCGTGATCGGGCTGACCACGTAGCCCGCGCGGGGCAGCGCCACCACGAGCCCGTCGCGTCGCAACCGGGCAAGTGCCTCGCGGACCGGCGTCTTGCTGATGTCCCACTGCCGGGCCAGCGACGTTTCGGTGAAGCTGCTGCCGGGCGACAACGTCAGGTCGATGAGCTGGCGTCTGATCGCCCGGTATGCCTGGTTGGTGCGGTCGAGGCCGGCCTCTTCCGTGCCGACCAACAGCAGTGCGGGGATATGAGGCATTCCCATGATCACCGAATTATCTTTATGCACTTTTTCAGCGTACCACCTGCGCAGAGTTGATACGGCAGAGCGCCCTCGTGCAGGATTTCTGAAATATGGATTAAAGAATCTGGTATCCCAACACGAAATGAGCCGATCAAATGCCGCAGTTCACCTCGGATTCCTGGAATCTGCCGTCCGCAACCGACCTCCCGACGATGGGCGCGATGAGCATGCGCGCCCGCGCGGCGCGGGCCGCACGTGAGGGCGTGCGGGTCCTTCCGCTCGTGGGAGCCCCGGTCCTGCCCATGCCGGAACACGTCAGGCAAGCGGTCGTGCGGGCGATGGACGAGCCGGACCCGCGCGACAGCCGCGGCCTCGCCGAACTGCGGGCCGCGATCGCCGCCGAACTCGAACGCGAACACGGCCTACGCATCGATCCCGAGCGTCGCCTGCTGATCACCCACGGCGCGATGCAGGGCCTGTCCCTGGTGCTGCGCACGGTACTTGCGCCGGGCGACGAGGTGATCGTGCCGACCCCGACGTTCTTCTTCGACGGAGCCATCCGCGAGGCCGGTGCGAAGCCGACCTACGTCCCGTCCCGGGAAAGGGACGGATGGGCGCTGGACATCGACGACCTCGAAGCGGCCGTCACCTCCCGCAGCCGCGCCGTGCTCGTGTGCAATCCGAACAACCCCACGGGCTACCTGCCCGACGCCGCGACAATCGCGGCGGTGGCCGACTTCGCGGCCCGCCACGGACTGCTCGTCATCTCGGACGACTCGTGGCAACACTTCACCTTCGACGGCAACAAGTACCAGCCGGTGGAAGCCTTTTCCGAGCGTTGGCCGCACCTGGTCACCGTCACCAGCCTCAGCAAGTACTACGCCCTCGCGAGCTGGCGCGTCGGCTACGTGCTGGCCCCGCCGTCGATCATCGAAGCGATCGAGCGCCGCTTCCAATGGGAGGCGGTGTGCTGCGGAGTGGTGCCCCAGCGGGCCGCGACCGCCGCTCTCACCGGGCCTCGGGACTGGCTCGACCGGGCACTGTCCACCTACCAGGCGAAGCGCGACCTGGTCTGCGACGGCATAGCCGAGATCGGCCTCGCCGAACCCGCGCGTCCCGCGGCCGGCGCCTTCCTGCTCGTGGACTGTTCCCCCCTCGGCGACACGCCCGCCGAGATCGACCACGCGCTCTGGCGAAACGGCATTCCGACCATCCGCGGCGCCGATCTGCACGCCCCCGACACACATGTCCGACTCACCATCGGCTCGGACGAGCAAGTCCTCCGCGACCTGATCCAGGCCCTGGCGCAGTCGTACCGGGAGTCCTCGTCACGCCACCGCTGACCGACGCCGATCCGGGCGTCGGTCCCGGGGGCGGCGCTCGTAGCCGTACTTCGGCACGACCGATCGAGGGCGGCTGCCCGGGAACCACCCCCAGCCATGCCGCCGCAACTGAACGTCCGGGCGGCCGACAGCACTCCGCATCCGGCCCGATGCGGACTGACCGGACGTATGTCCGGCGACTCGTGGTGGACGGCGATTTTGAGCCACGCATTGCCGGAAAGACGACGGCGTCGAGTCTCGAAATCGCCCATGAGTGGCGCATTTCGATGCCACGACATTTGACGTGATCGAATTTGGTCCAGACCATTGACTGTCCGAGGAAGGGCGCAGGATGATCGATTCCGATCGACGCAGAGCCAGCAAAGTGTCGATCACGAATGTCTTGTCACGCCTGAAATCGAAAGGAAAACAGACGAATGCGTAAACTCGCGCACGTCGCGGCCACCGCTGTCGTCGGAGGGGCACTGCTCCTCGGCATGAACGCCGGAACGGCCTCGGCCGTCGACAATTCCGGTTCCGCCAAGGTCGCCGCGGCCAACTACGGGCCCCGGGATCTCAGCGGGGAGGGCTGCCCGTCCGTGGACGTCAACGACGTTCCCGGCGGCTACTACCGGCAGGTCCGCTACAACATCTACACGGCGCCCAACAGCAAGGGCTACGGGCAGTACGAGATCACTTTCTACAACTACAGCGGGCCGCACCCTGCGGGCTACAAGGATTACGTCTGCTAAAGGTCGACACACGTCGACTCGCTCGACACCCGACGCGTCGGCCGTCATGAATGCGGGGGACGGCTGAAGCGTGCATCGGAGGCGAGGGGGCGGAGACATCCGTCCCCTCGCCGCGTGGAGCGAACGACATTTCGTCGCGTGGAGCGAACGACATTGGAAACACCGAGATTCGGCCCGGCCGGGTTGTATCGGTGGGGGCACGGTTTACGATTCCCATGCTGTCGCCGACCACCCGACGCTCGGTTGGACGGGGCTCGGCCCGAGGGTGTCCCAGCCCGAAGTGCCGGACGGATCGGCCGGGGGCGGGGCCGACTGGTTGCTGTTGCCGTCGGGGTGTCGGTCGATCCAGGCCAGGCCGCCGATGTCGAGGCGGTGTTGCGCGCGGGTGACGGCGACGTAGGCGAGCCGGGCCTCGGTGTCGAGGATCTCGCCGGCGTAGATCCGGCCGTCGTCCTCCTCGACGTCCTCGGGTTCGCATTCGGCGAAGTCCTCGGAGATGCGGACGGTGTTCCATTCGCGGCCCTTGGACTTGTGCGCGGTGGAGACGACGATCTCGGCGCACTGCTCGTCGGTGAGCCGGTCGACCGCGGTTGTCACCGCCTCGGGCCCCTTGTCGTCGATGAGTTCGACGAAGGGCAGGAGGTCGTGGCCCTGCGGGTCGTCCTCGGCGTACTCCTGGACCTCGCCCCAGGACTGGAACAGGAACAGTTCGTGGTGCGAGGTACGGCGGCCCGCCTTGAGGTCGCGGGCGGCCTCGGCCAGGGCCCGCAGCGGCCTCCCCCCACCGACCAGGCCGACGCTCTTCCCCTCCTCGATCAGGCGCATGACCTCGACCATGGCACCCGCGTTGGTGCGGCACAGGATCGCGTCGGGGTGCTCGACGGGGCCCAGTTCGGTGTTGAGGGCCTCGGTGCCGGTGAGCCGGATCGGGGCGTCGGCGATGGCCAGCCATCGGTTCGCCTCGGCGGCCAGGCGGGGGCCGAAGCGGAACGAGCGGGACAGGCCGAGTTGGGTGGCGGCGAAGTCGCTCATCACGTCGCGGGCGCCGCGCCAGCCGTAGATGGCCTGGGCGGAGTCGCCGACCATGACGAGTTGCGCGTGGTCGGCCTGGTCGAGGAAGACCCGGTCGACGACGGGGTTGGTGTCCTGGGCCTCGTCGAGGAGAAGGAAGCCGCCGGAGATGTGGGGGCGGGTCAGCGCCCAGATCTTGAGGTAGTGGTCGTGGGTGAAGCGCACCAGGCTCGCGTCCGGGTCCTGGATATCGGCCCAGGCCCTGTGGGCGAAGGGCAGGACGAGGTCGATCAGGCTCGTGTGCAGGTCCGGGTCCAGGCCGCGCAGGAACGGCACGTGCCGGCGGCCGATCTCGTCGGCGTCGGACTGGCAGAACCGGGTGACGGTTTGCAGGGCGGTGTAGGAGAGGGCCTTGTTGGTGACCTTGCGGGTGCCCAGGTTCACCGTCATCGTGATGCCCAGCGCGGCCCCGGTCTTCCAACTCGGCACGCGCGCGCTGTTGTTGAGGCGATGCGCGTACCTGTCGCCGACGCCCTTGAACGCGAGGGAGTGGGCGGTGCGGCAGTCGACCTGCCGGGGGAAGACACGTTTGGCGGCCTGGGCGATCGAGCGGTTGAACGCCAGGTACTTGCCCGGCCGGTTGTCGCCGGCGGCGAGCATCGACAGCGTGGTCGTCTTCCCCGTTCCGGCCCCGGCCTGGAGGACGAGGTCGTTTCCGGTGCGGAACGCCTCGACGGCGGCGACCTGTTCGGCGGTGGGTGCGGGCATGGACACACTCCTCTACGGGGCGGGTGCGCCTTCACAGCGCGCCGACACGGTTACACACGGGCGCCGGTGGTGTCCGCGATTTCGGACGTTCGGGAGCCCGGATACGGGAGATGGGCGAGTCGACCGGAATATCGCGGGTGGTCGGGCCCTCGGTGGCGGCCCGGGCCTGTGGAGCGGTCACGATCCGCGCCCGGGTTTCGTCGCGTTGTCGACGGCGGCACACGACGTACGCCGAGATCGTCCCGCAGGTGGGCCACTCGGCGGTCCACTGCTCGCAGCCCCTAACGTTGGTCCATGATCAATATGCCGTCACGGGTCGAACTACACCCGCTCACCCGCTCCGACCAGGACGAGTTCTGCACGCTCGTGCAGGCCAGCTCCGAACTGCACCTGCCGTGGATGCAACTGCCCACGACCGCGGAGGAGTTCCAGGCCTGGATGCACCGCTTCGACGACGGCGGCAACCTGGGCTTTCTGGTCCGCGTCCGGGAGACCGGCGCGGCCGCCGGCACGGTCAACATCAACTCGATCATCCGGGGCCGCTACCAGGGCGCGTCCCTCGGGTATGCGGCCTTCGCCCCATCCGCAGGGCACGGGTACATGACCGAAGGGCTCGCCGTCACCCTGCGGCACGCCTTCACCGACCTGCGGCTCCACCGGCTGGAGGCCAACATTCAGCCGGAGAACACGGCATCCCTGGCCCTGGTCCGGCGGCTGGGCTTCCGGCACGAAGGGCTTTCGCCCGCCTACCTCTACATCGACGGGGGCTGGCGGGACCACGAACGCTGGGCCGTCACCGCACCGAACCCTTGGGCGCCCGATCCATCCCTTCCCGAGGTCTGAGTCACCCGGCGCGGTATCCGGTTGCGCGGTCGGCACCCGGGGCATGCCGAATGCCGCCCCCGGCCTCGCCTGCTCGATCCACGACGTGTGTGTGACTGCGGACCGCCGGTCCGTCGACCGGCGGTTGGCCACCGGTGCCTCGGAAGCAGAGCTCCGGGTCTCGGCCGCCTTGCACGAGCACGTGCATGACGAAGCCGAAGAAGGCGCGATCACGCGGGGGTTCAGCGACCGACCACCGCGGCGGTACGCCCCCGCCAACTCTCCTCGTACGGGATTCGCGTCCCCGGTGTGTGACCCGCGTCGATGTGCGCCAGCAGGGTTTCGACGTACCGGTTGTCGCCGTCCGCGCGCATCGGCGCGATCTTCGCACCGGAGAACTTCCGCACGACACTCGCGTCGGCATCCGTCCACAGCCGATCGGCGGCCAGCGCGAGCCGATCGAGCAGGTACCCGAACGCGGCGTGCGAGAACTGGAGTTCCGACCCGACCGGTGGTTCGAGCGTCGGATGCGCGGTGAAGCCGCGCAGCTTGACCAGTGCGTCGGCCTCCGGAAGCTGCTCTCCCGCCGCGGCCGCCTCGAGGTTCTCCAAATACCCCAGCCCATTGCGCAACCGCTGGGTAACCCCCTGCTCGGTCCGCTCCGAGACACACCGCCCGACCAGCTCCGCACCATTCAAGGACAGCGACGCGGCCGCGAAATACTGCCCCTGCCCCACCAGCAACCCGGCCGCCCCGATGAATTCACGCAACACCCCGGCGGTGTACAGATACTTGCACCCGTACGCCGGCACCCCGTACCGCCCGGAAACCGGCGCCCAAACCTCGGCCTCACCACGCGGCAACAGATGCCGAACACGCCGAATCGAAGACTTCATGCCCCAAGGGGTACCGGTGCCCACAACCTTCGGACAACCGGATTTCCGCACCGGCTCGCCGCCGAGGCAGGTTCGTTCGGCCGGGGACTGTGAAACGTTCCGGGACAAAGCCTCTCTTTACAGGTCGCGGGCATCGACCGGCCTTGAGGCAGGGCAGCGGCCCGCTCCCTCGGGCGAGCTTCGGAAGTACGAGGAGGACCCCTCAGGGCCACGATCCGCCGCCGGTCATCACCGGTCATCGCCGGGGACCGCCGTCGCGCCGAGACGTCGCAGCACATCGATTAGCGCGCCTTATCGGCCCTTGCGATCTCTGTCGTTGTTTCGGGATCGGCGGGTGACCAGCCTGAAGGGAGTTCGAAAACCGCACCACGAGAGGCCTTCAGGCATGTCCGAAACTTCCTTCCCCGTAGGGCGGTCCGCACCCGCCGGGGCCCGACCGGGGCTGGTGCTCGCGCTCCTGGCGTTGGCCCAGTTCGTTTACGCGTTGGACTTGAACATCGTGTTCGTGGCGTTGCCGGAGATCGGGTCCGACCTCGGATTCCCGGGCCAGACGCGGCAGTTGGTGGTCAGTGCGTACGTGGTGTTCGCCGGCGGGTTCCTGCTCGTGGGCGGCCGTGCGGCGGATCTCCTCGGCCGGCGGCGGATGTTCGTCGTCGCGCTGCTGCTGTACGCGGTCTCCTCGCTGGCCGGCGGGCTGGCGGGCAGCCCGGCGGTGATCATCGCGGCGCGGGCCGTGCAAGGGATCGGCGGGGCGTTGCTGCTGCCGGCGACGTTGTCGCTGATCAACACCTTGTTCGCGGAAGGCCCTAGGCGGAACCGCGCGTTGGCGGTGTGGGGCGGCGCGGGTGCCAGTGGGCTGACCGTCGGCGCGTTGCTCGGGGGCGTCCTGACCGAGAGCTTCGGCTGGCCCGCGGTGTTCTACGTCAACGTGCCGATCGCCGTGCTCGTCGGGTTGTCCGCGCTCGCCGTGATCCCCGACGACCCGATCCGCGGCGGGCGCCGCAGCTTCGACTTCCCCGGCGCGCTGAGCGTCACCGGCGGCGTGACCGTGCTCGTCTTCGCGCTCGTCGAGGGCCCGGAGCTGGGCTGGGGCAGCCCGTGGGTGGTCGGAGCGTTCGTGCTGTCCGCCGTACTGTTGGCGGTATTCGCGGTGATCGAATCGCGCAGCACCGACCCCCTGGTACCGTTCCGGCTGTTCCGCAACCGCAGTCTCACCGTCGGCATGCTCATCACCTTCGTGAACATGGGCACCTTCGGAGTGCTGCCGTACTTCCTCACCGTGCTGATGCAGGACGTGCACGGCTACAGCGCATTGCAGACCGGCCTCGCCTTCCTGATCCCCTCGCTCGCGATCGCCGCCGGCACCCAACTGGGGGAACGGCTCACCAGCCGGACGGGGACCCGCACCGCGTTGCTGACCGGGTTCGGGATCGGCGTGCTCGGGACGGTCGCCATGGCCTTCGGCTTCGACGCGGACGCCGGCTACGGCACAGTGGTGACCGGGCTCGTCGTCTCCGGCATCGGCCAGGGCATCGTCTGGACCGCCATGTGGATCACCGCCGCCACCGGAACCGCCCCCGAGGAACAGGGTGTCGCCAACGGCATCGCTTCCACCACCCTCAACATCGGCAACGCCATCGGCCTCGCGGTCTTCACCGTCATCGCCGACATCGGGACCGCGGGAAAGACCGGCAACGCCTTGCAACACGCCACGGCGGACGGCGAGTTCCGCGTCGTCCTGCTCACCGCCGCCGGCATGGCCGTCGCCATGCTCATCACCCTGGCCCTGCGCCGTTCGACAGCCACGACAGCCACGGCCGCCGCGATGCCGTCGCCCGCCGGACCGGAGGATCTCCCGGCCGGCGCAGACCGGGACCCGGCCTGGGCAGGCTCCGTCCCACGGCCGTAGTTCGGCCGACCGCCGTCGATCGTCGTCAACCCCCGATCGGCGGAGGACCTACGCCGCGATCCGCGGACTCGGCGGTCCCACCCTCGGCAAGAGGCCGGCTACTGTCCTTGCGGGCGGCGGAGACGAGATGTCGGGCCAGTTCGTGCAGGGGCGGGGTCATGCCGGACGTGCGCCATACGAGCGCATACTCGACGGGCGGAGCGTCCCGCACCGGGATGTAGCGCACGTCGGGTCGCGCGTAGTACAGCTCGGCACGCGCACACGTCGGTGATCCGCCGTACCCGGCGGCGACCAGGGCCAGGACTTCCTGCCAGTACGTCGCCGCCGGTCCGCGGGGGATGCGGCGTCCACCTGGGGTGTGCTCGGGATAGTGGGCCTGCGTCCAGTACGCGGGCACCGCCCCGGCCACCGTGATCCACGGGATGTCCGCCAAGTCCTCGAACCGCAGCGAGTCGTGTGCCGCCAGGGTGTGCGTGGTCGGGACGAGGAACACCCGTTGTTCGCGGAGCAGCGCCGGGCCGGTCGCGAGATCCGGCTCGGCGACGGGGAGTTCGGTGAGCTGGAGGTCGACGTCGGCGGCGCGCAGCGGGCCGAACGGATCGGACAGCTGTACCTCCTTGGTCTGCACCTCGCACCCGGGATGCCGTTCGAGGAAGGCGGAGACCCCGCGCAACACCACGCCGGCCGCCATCGGGCTCGAATAGCCGACACACAGGTGCCCGCGAGCGCTTCGACCCGCGGCGATCGCCGAGACGACCGCGCGCTGGATCTGCTGATGGCCGGGCAGCAGATCGTCGAAGAACTGCCGACCGGTCGGGGTCAGCTTCACCTTGCGGCTGGTCCGCTCGAAGAGCAGCACACCCAAACGGCGTTCGAGCTTCTTGACGGTCTGGCTCACCCGCGCCTGCGACACCCCGAGGCGCTCGGCCGTCCGGCCGAAGTGAAGTTGTTCGGCGAGAGTCAGGAACACCTCGATCTCGTGCCGTTCCATTGTTGTGCTGATGATCTCTCCCCTGAAGACCGATGGCGGTTCCACGCTATCGCGCCGCTGGTGCCGCGCCCGGCAGACCGGTGGCTGAGCCGCCATCCCCGGCGCGGCCCGTTCATCGGTTTCGTCGGGTGGGCGGAAGGAACTCGGCCCCGGACCCCGCAACGCGCGGTTTTGCCCCGGGAATCGTCGGACGCGGCGCAGGGTAGAACCGCCGAGTGCGCTATTGCCTCGGTTGACCAGCGCGCACTGCCTGGCTATCCCGGAACAGGCCGTCAAGGCCACAGAGGAGAGCACTCATGTCCGACGCACAGCCCTCGACCGACGAGTTCGACGCCTGGACCACTCAGCGCAGCGCCCACCTGTACGCGACGGATCCGCAGTTCCGCCGGGCCGTGCCGCTGGACGCCGTCACCGACGCGATCCGGCGGCCGGACCTACCGCTCGCCGACCTCGTGGCCACGGTGATGGAGGGGTACGCGGACCGCCCCGCCCTGGGCGAACGTGCCACCGAGCCGTTCACCGACCCGGAAACGGGCCGCACCACGCGGCGCCTCCTGAAGCGATTCGACACGATCACCTACGGCGAACTGTGGGAACGCGTCGGCGCGGTGGCCGCCGAATGGCGGCACCACCCCGACCACGCCGTGAACCCGGGTGACTTCGTCGCGATCCTCGGTGCGACCAGCGCCGAATACACCACGGTGGATCTGGCGTGCCTGCGCTCCGGCGCGGTGACCGTCCCGCTCCAAGCCGGCGCCTCGACGGCACACCTGACCCCCATCGTCGTGCAGACCCGACCGCGCGTGTTCGCGGTGGACATGGCGCACCTCGAGGTGGTGCTCCGGATCGTGGCGGAGGCCCCGGCGCCGGGCAGGATCGTCGTCTTCGGCCACCATCCCGAGATCACCGCTCACCGGGAGCAACTGGACTCCGCGCGCAAGCGACTCGCGGCGCAGGGCCGAGGCATCACCCTGGACACGCTGGCGTCGATCATCGAGCGAGGACGGACCCTGCCACCGGCGCCGCGCAACCCCGAGGGATCGACACCCGACGCGCTCAGCGCGCTGATCTACACCTCGGGCAGCACGGGCACCCCCAAGGGCGCCATGTACACCGAACGCCTGGTCACCCAGTTCTGGGGCGACTTCGTGCCCCACCAGGAGCCGCGGCCGAGCATCGTGCTCAACTACACCCCCCTGAGCCACACGATGGGGCGCGGTGTGCTCTTCGGCACGCTCGCCAAGGGCGGCACCGCCTACTTCGTGGCGTCGAGCGACCTGTCCACCCTCTTCGAGGACCTCTCCCTGGTCCGCCCCACCGAATTCCTCATGGTGCCCCGCATCTGCGACATGCTCTTCCAGCGCTACCTGAGTGAGGCGACCCACCGGAACGAGGCGGGAGGCGACCCGGCCGAGCAGGCGGACCGGGTGCAGGAGGAACTGCGGGAGAAGACCCTGGGCGGTCGCCTCCTGTGGGCCGCCAGCGCCTCGGCCCCGATCAGTGCGGAGACGACGGCGTTCGTGGAGAGTTGCCTGCAGGTCCGGCTGTTCGACGGCTACGGGTCGACGGAAGCCGGAGTCCTCTCACTCGACGGCCGGTTGTTGCGCCCACCGGTGACCGACCACAAACTGGCGGACGTGCCCGAGCTGGGATACTTCCACACCGACTCGCCGCACCCCAGGGGCGAGTTGCTGATCAAGTCCGACCGGCTCGTTCCCGGCTACTTCCAGCGGCCGGATGCCACCGCCCAGGTCTTCGACGAGGACGGCTTCTACCACACGGGCGACATCATGGCCCGGATCGGCCCCGACCGGTTGGTCTACGTCGACCGCCGTTCCAACGTCCTCAAGCTGTCCCAGGGCGAGTTCGTGGCCACCTCCCGCCTCGAAGCTCTCTTCGCCGCCAGTCCGGTCGTCCGCCAAGTCTTCGTGTACGGGAACAGTGCTCGGGCCTACCTGCTCGCGGTCATCGTGCCCACCCAGGACGTGCTGGAGCGCGCCGGCGAGGACACCCGGCGCCTCGGGTCGATCCTGCGCGAGTCCCTGCAACGCCTCGCCACCGAGGCGGGCCTGAACTCGTACGAGATCCCACGGGACTTCCTCATCGAGACCGAGCCGTTCAGCCGGGAGAACGGGTTGCTCTCCGGAGTGCGCAAGCTGCTGCGCCCCGCGTTGACGAAGCACTACGGCGAGCGCCTGGAAGCGCTGTACACCGAGCTGACCGAGCGCGAGACCGACGAGCTCCGGGAACTGCGCCGGACCGGCTTGTCCCGGCCGGTGCCGGAAACCGTGTTCCGCGCCGCTCAAGCGCTTCTCGGACACCGACAGGGCGACGTGCAGCCGGGCACACACTTCCTCGAACTCGGCGGTGACAGCCTCTCCGCGCTGTCGTTCTCCCGGCTGCTGCAGGAGATCTTCCACGTCGACGTCCCGGTCAACGTCGTCGTCAACCCGGTCAACACGCTCCGGCAGGTGGCCGATCACATCGAGAAGGCCCTCGCGTCGGGACAGTCGGGACACCGACGCCCGACCGCCGACAGTGTCCACGGACCGGGCGCGACGCGGCTCGTGGCGGGCGACCTGAAATCGGACACGTTCCTCGACCCGGAGACCACGGCGAAGACCGACAGGCCGACCGGGCCACTGCCCGAGGCCCGGACCGTCCTGCTGACCGGCGCCAACGGCTACCTGGGCCGCTTCCTGTGCCTCGAATGGCTGGAGCGCGTCGCCGCGCGCGGTGGCACGCTGGTGTGCGTGGTCCGCGGCGGCACCGACGAGTCGGCCCGGACCCGGCTGGTCGCGGCCTTCGACAGCGGCGATCCGGAACTCCTCCGGCGCTACCACGACTTGGCGGCCGAGCACCTGGAGGTGATCGCCGGCGACATCGCGGAGATCGACCTCGGGCTCGACCGGGAGACCTGGCAGCGGCTGGCCGACACCGTGGACCTGATCGTTCACCCGGCGGCACACGTCAACCATGTCCTGCCGTACGACCAGCTGTTCGGCCCCAACGTGCTGGGTACGGCCGAGCTGATCAGGCTGGCGGTCACCTCCCGGGTCAAGCAGTTCACCTACCTGTCGACGGTCGCCGTCGTCTTCGGTCACGAGGCCGCGGCCGACGAGGCGGCGGACATCCGCACGGCCTGCCCGGCGCGCGAACTCGACGGCGGCTACGCGAACGGTTACGCGGCCGGCAAGTGGGCGGGGGAGGTGCTGCTGCGCGAGGCGCACGACACATTCGGCCTGCCGGTCGCTGTGTTCCGCTCGAACCTGATCCTCGCGCACCGACGTTACCGGGGCCAGCTCAACATCCCGGACGTCTTCACCCGCCTCCTGCTGAGCCTGCTGGCCACCGGAATCGCCCCGGCCAGTTTCTACGCCCGGAGCAACGGTGGCGGCAGCGCGCACTACGACGGACTCCCGGTGGACTTCACCGCCCGGGCCATCGCCTCGCTGGGCGACGACACACGGGAGGGATACCGGACCTACAACGTCGTGAACCCGCACGAGGACGGAATCTCACTCGACACGTTCGTCGACTGGCTGGCGGCAACCGGACACCCGCTGGTGCGCATCGACGACTACGACGAGTGGCTCGACCGCTTCGAAACCGCCATGCGCGGTCTGCCCGACCGCCGGCGGCAACATTCGCTGCTCCCCCTGCTGCATGCCTTCGCCAGGCCGGCGGAGCCGCTGCCCGGGTCCGCCCTGCCGGCGGACCGATTCCGCGCGGCGGTGCGGGCCGCCGCCCTCGACCGGGAGCACGACATCCCCCATCTGTCGCAGGACCTGATCACCAAGTACGTGGCGGACCTTCGGTCGCAGGGCCTGATCTGACCCGACCCACGCGGACGATCAGCACGGGGACGCCGTTTCGGCCGGTGGGTCATCGGCGCATCGCGTGCAGGTGCCAGGAGGGTCCCAGCGCCCGGCCGGTGTCGTCGGTGCGCAGTTTTTCCGAGTCGACGGTGATGCCTGCCGCCTCCAGGACCGTTCGGTGCCGTTGCAGGTCCTCGCGGGTGAGCGCGGTCACGTAGTGCGTGGGCTCGATCCCGCGGATGTCCCAGTATTCGCCCAGGTGCGTACGCAGGTTGTCCTGGGTGACCGCCAACGAGGGGATGTCGAGGCCGGGTTCCTTTACGGCGGCGAAGCAGACCAGGTGCAACTGCGCCCCCGGGCGGGTCACTCGGTGCAGCGCCGCGGCGTACTCGCCGCGCCCGGATTCGTCGAGGCAGTGATAGAGGGCGCTGTCGAGGACGGTGTCGAATTCCTGGTCCAGTCCCGCGAGGGTGGTGGCGTCGGCGGGCACGAACGCGACGTCCAGGCCCCGGGCGGCGGCCCGGGCCCCGGCCTGTTCCAGTGCGCTCGCCGCCGCGTCGAACCCGGTTACCCGGTAGCCGCGTTCGGCGAGGAAGAGTGCGTTCTCGCCGAGTCCGCAACCCGCGTCGAGGATGTCGCCGGACAACTGCCCGCTGTCCGCGAGCGCGACGAGAAACGGCTGCGGTGCACCGATGTCCCAGGGCACCATGGCCAATTCCGAGTCCGGCAGGAGCGACCCCTCTTGGTAGACGGCGTCGAAGTCGATGCCGCCCGGGACGATCGCCCCGTCATGCGAGTCCTCGGCCACTGCGCCTCCCAGGTCCGGTGGCTTTCGCGTGTGCTGCCCGCCGGCGAAAATCATCACTGTGTGGTGATGAGTCGAGACTGTACGTTACCAGGATGCGCTACGGGGTTTCGAAGGGGGTTTCTCCCGGTGGCCGTCGTTCGGATGAACGGTCAGGGTCGATCGAGGATTTGTTCGGCCCTGTCGATGGCCGAGTCCTGCAGGTTGGCGAGTTCGTCGTCGGTGAAGACCGGGGTGTTCACGTCCGCCGGGATGCCGGGGCCGTCGAAGGTTTTGCCGTGGCGGTCGAGGAATTCCTCGTTGGGGAGTATCGCGGTCCAGTCGGGAGAGAGTTTCCGCTCCAGGGTGTCGGAGAACACGCCCTGGGTGCTCTCGCCGATCCGCACCACCTTGGGAGTACGGCCAATCATGGCTTGCGTGAAGGTTTCCCCGGCGCTGGCCGTGTTGGCGCTCGTCAGGATCGCGATCGCGCCGGTGAAGCGCGGGGCGACGGAGGGTTGCACGACGATCGGCTGGGGTCGGGTGAAGCGGGTCGGGTCGTCGGGGTCGTTGCGGGCCCGCTTGGCGTAGGCGACGTACGCCCGCTCGGTCAACCGCGACGCGATGTGCAGGCCGAGGGGATCGGCGCCGCCGCCGTTGAGGCGCAGGTCGATCACCAGGCCGCGTAGCGCGTTCGGCCCGGAGACGTTCGCCGGGGTGAGCAACGCGTCGAGCGCGCGGTCGAGTACGGCCTCCCAGTCGGCGTAGCTGCCGCCCTTGACGTATCCGTTGAACGAGCTGACCCGCAAGTAGCCCAATCGGCCCGGGAGTTCACCCACACCGAGTCTGCGGTCGGACCACGTCTGCTCCGGGCCGACCAGATGTGCGGCGCCGGCCGCCAGAGCCTTGTCGCGCGTATCCTTGTCGATGTGCCGAGTTCCGGGACGTTCGCCGCTGTAGACGGGTTTGCCCTGGTACAGCAGGGCGGTGTGCCCGTCGTTCAGCGGCCGGATCATGTCGCTCATGAGCTGCCGGAGTTCCGCGTCGGTCGAGTCGGGGCGCACCAGCGGTCGGAACTGTCGACGGACGGCCGGCCAGTCGATGCCCTTCGCCGCGAAGAACGGATAGTTCTCGTCGAAGCTTGCCCAGAAGCGGTCGAACACGGCGAGCGGGTCGGTCGACGGGGTCGCGGTGCAGTTCGCGGGTAGTGGGCCGGCCACGCGCTCCAGGCCGCGCCGCCCGACCGAGAAGTCGTCGGCGAGCGAGGCGTGTTTGCGGCCCTGGGGAATCACCGTCAGTTCGGGCACGCCGTCGACGGTGTAGCGGGTGACCCCGCCCGGGCCGGGCGCGCCGATCCGTTCGCCTTCGGTGTCGTTCTTGACGCAGGCGACCTTGGTGACGTCGTACATGTCGAGGTGCGTGCCCTCGATCCTGATCAGTGTGCCGTAGCCGTCCATGCGCCACGCGCCGTCCAGACGGTTCGCGGACGGGGGAGTGCCGGGGGCGCGGCCAGCGCGGGGCCGACCACTGCGATGGTCGCGGCCAACGCCAGTCCCGTCGCGAGGGTTGCGCGTCGCGCCGGCCGTGGACGGGTTCGGCGGTCGGTGGTCGTTCCGGGCGGGCTCATCGCGCCTCCGAGGTGGTGCGTCGCCGCGTCCCCCCGGCGCGGTCGCCCTGTGGTGGGCACGAGGTTGGATCGTCCGCGAGGTCGGGGACATCCGCCGCAACGGTCGGTTTCCCCGGACGGATCGGTCCGCCCCTGGGCGGACCGATCCGTCCGGGAACCGGACCGGCGAAGGATCGACGGCATGCCTTCGCGGCCGCTATAACCGTGCGTGCGCGGGGAGTTCGGGTCGTGCGGCGATGGCATGCCGGGTAGGCGTCCGAAGGCGGTATCGCGTCACAACCGCTGGTAGAGGACGTGGCGGGAGTGGCGTGTCCGGCTGACGAGTCCGGCTCGGTGCAGGATCTGCAGGTGGTAGGACACCGTTGGCGGGCTCAGGTACAAGCGCTGGGCAAGTTCGGTGATGGAACGAGGCTGACTCAACTCGACCATGACCTTCGCGCGCGTCGCACCCATCAACTCGTGTGTGCCCGACGGTGCGAGGCAGTCGACCGGAGCGGCGGGATAGACGATCAGCGGGGTACGCGGCGCCGGGGCACCGGGTTCGCCGGCACAGAACACGGCCCGGTCGGTGAAGATGCTGGGTACCAGGATCGCGGCGTCCGCGTCCAGGGCCAGACGATGAGGACTGCCGGGGCGGAGGTGGACGGTCAGTGCGCCGTCGCGCCATTCGAGGTTCGGGGCCAGTCGGTTGAGCGTGCCCGCGAGCCCGTGTCGGGTGATCGCGGACGCCCGCAGCGCGATGTCGGCCTCCAACCGGGCCCGGATGGCGGGCCAGGACGACGCGAGCGCGGCGCGCCAGAACCGTGCCAGCTCCGTGGTCAGCCGCTGCGCGATATGGTCCTCACCACGTTCGAGGGCCTGTAAGAGCAGTCGGGGCGGCCGACGAGCGGATCCGGGATCCCAGGAATGGCCGCCGACGGCGGCGGACAACTCGTAGCGGATCCGCTCCGTGGCGGTGGTGGCCACCTGCTGCAGCGCGGTGTCCAGGTTCGTGTGGAGGCCCTGTGGTTCGGGTCTGAGAAAGTCCGGGGCGTAACCCTTCGGGCCGCCGCCGGCCACCACCGCGAGAAGCCCGAGCCGCTCCCGCGTCAACGCCTCCCCGGCCCTGATCCGCCAGCGCGCGTCGAGCGCCTCCGGGGCGCGGCGGAGCGCGAAGAGCAAGTCCTTGGCGGGGTCCAGGGGCGACGCCGCGAACCTGATGCCGCCCAACCCCTGAACGCCCAACCCGATGCGAATCACGAGCAACCCCCGTCGCCACTGCATTCGAAAGATATCGAATCATTCGATCGATCCGACCGGCCTGCGATTTCCTGGAGCCGCCGTCGAAGCCTGTCGCATCATCGGCCGCCGCACATCCCCCAAGCCGCCGCCGCACATCCCCCAAGCCTCCGGGCAACTGCGCCCGTCGGGTGCCCCACCGGGTGAGCGAGCCGTCGGAGGCGGATGTTCCTGTTGTTTTGTTCTTTTCTCCCGCCAGGAGGCAGATATGAGGATCAAGTTCGGACGTCGAGTCGCGACGGCTGCCGCGGTCGCGGCGCTCACCGCGAGCGGAGTGGGAATGACCGCGGGGAGCGCCTCGGCGGGGACCACGTACGTGGACATCTACCTGAGTACGAGTCACGGGGTGGGCGTCTACCAGACGGCCACGTCCGCCAGTCCCAAGGTCGCCTCGGACCTCATCGCGCCCGCCTATGTCAGCACCGATTGCTGGACGAGGGGCCAGGACATCAACAACCAGGGGAACGTCTGGTACCACGCCTACCAGGAGGCATACAGCAACGGCAACGTGCAATACGCCTACGGGTACGTGTACGCGCCGTACGTGGACAACAACTCGACGTTCCACGGCGGTTACCTTCAGGAGTGCCCCTGGTAGCGGCTGTTCGCGGCACCGGTATGGCAACCTGAAACCACCGCTGCGCCCGACGCGGCTCTGCGGTTCGCGCGCGGCCGGATCACCCGAACGGCGATCCCCACGCGGCCCGGCCGTCCTTGCGTGGCTGGGCGCGGTTGCGGATGGCGGTGGCGATGGCCCACGGGACGTCGGGGTCTGCCGGGGGATCGCCGGGTCGCAGCGCCGCCGTTTCGTCTCGCTTTCGGCTCGCGGACATTCGATCGTTCGCGCGTAGGGCGGGGTTCGTCGGGACAAGGATCGATCCGACCCGTTGTCCTACCGACCCTGTGGAGGACCACTGTGCGCAAGCGGCTGATCGTCTCCGCCACTGCCGGCGCGCTCGCCCTGCTCCTGTCCGTCCCCGCCTCCGCCGCCCAGGCCGGCGGCCCGGGGACGGCGGGCGTCGGCGACCCCTATTACCCGAACGCCGGCAACGGCGGCTATCACGTCTCGCACTACGACATCCGGCTCAAGTACCAGCCCACCACCGACGAGTTGGAAGGCACCACCACCATCCTGGCCACCGCCACCCAGGACCTCACCCGCTTCAACCTCGACTTCGTGCTCAAGGTGAAGGAGGTGCTGGTCAACGGCCGCACCGCGACATTCGCCGGCACCGGTGAGCACGAGTTGGAGATCACCCCCGCCTCGGTGATCACCCAGGGCAGCCCGATCACCGTCGTCGTCCGCTACGCCGACAAGCCCGGCAAGGTCGAGCGCGGCGGCCGGTCGGCCTGGCAGCGCACCCCCGACGGCGGTGTCGCCGCCAACGAGCCGGAGAGCGCGGCCTGGTGGTACCCGAGCAACGACCACCCGAGCGACAAGGCCACCTTCGACGTCTCCGTGCAGGTGCCCGACGGCACCCAGGTGATCAGCAACGGCACCTCGACCCAGAGCTCGCGGGCCGGCTGGACCCGCTACAACTACCGGCAGAACAAGCCGCAGGCCACCTACCTGGCCACGCTGGCGATCGGTAGGTTCGACATCCGCCGCAACACCACCTCGGGCGGGGTGCCCGTCAGCACCGCGTACAGCCAGGACCTCGGCGACAACGCCGGTGCGGCGCAGGCCAGTCTCGAGCGGACCGGCGAACTGGTCGACTGGCTGAGCGGCTACTTCGGCCCGTACCCGTTCGCCACGGCCGGCGGCTACGTGCCCAACGTGCCCACCGGATACGCCCTGGAGACCCAGGGACAGATCTTCTACAGTCCCGCGCAGTTCGCCCACGGCGCCAACACCTCCGTCGTGGTGCACGAGTTGGCCCACCAGTGGTACGGGGACAGTGTGTCCCTGCAGCGCTGGAGCGACATCTGGCTCAACGAGGGCTTCGCCCGGTACTCGCAGTGGCTGTGGTCCGAGCACGAGAACGAGGGCACGGCCCAGGAGTTGGCCGACCACGTCTACAACCTCTACCCGGCCGACCACGCGTTCTGGACCGTCAAGCCGGGCGACCCGGGCGCGGCCAATCAGTTCGCCGGTGCGGTCTACGACCGGGGCGCGGCGGCGGTGCAGGCGCTGCGCAACGCCGTCGGGGACGAGAAGTTCTTCCGGATCCTGAAGGGGTGGCCGACCGAGCACAAGTACGGCAACGCGACCATCCAGGAGTTCCAGGCGTACGCGGAGCGGATCTCCGGCAAGCCGCTGGGCGAGCTGTTGAACACCTGGCTGTTCACGGCGGCGAAGCCCGCGGTGGGGCCGGCCGGCGTGGCGGCGTCGAGCCCGGCGAAGGCGAGTCTGGCGCCCGGTGCCACTGCGGACGTGCCGCCGGAGCCGAAGTCCTGGAAGAAGATCGAGGAGACCAACACGGCGCACGAGCACAGGGGTTGATGCTTCGTCCGAGGTGAACTCCAGGACGGACGGCGCGGTCGGTCCTGGAGCGACCCGGCCGGGTCTCGGCACCGCCTCGCGGCACGCATCGGGATTCCGGTGTCGGACGAGCGTGGTGCCGGGAGCCCGAGCGGGTGGTCGTGGTCCGCACGACGTCTCGGTATTGGTGGGCGGGAATCCGGACGGGACTCTTCCGGCGTGATGCGACATGTGCAATGTTACATGTCGCACATCGACAGGTCGCGTTCCGGTACGCGGCCGACAACGGCCCCGGAGGCCCCCACAGATGAGTCCATCCCGGATGTCCAAGGCCAATGCGCGCAGAGTCTCCGCGCTCGGCGTGGCCTTCTTCATCGCGCTCGGCCTGCTCGCGCCCCAGAGCCAGGCCGCCCCGATCGGTGCCACGGCCCCGACCGGTGTGAGCGCCCCCAAGACCGCGGCCCCGAAGCCGCGGTCGATCCCGGTCCCCAGGTCACCCGACGCCAAGACCGAGATTTCCGGCTTCAAGATCTCCTCGCAGGAAGGCACCGAGGAGTCCGTCCCGCCGGCCGCCCCGCCCACCGAACCCGCCACCGCCGACCGGCAGTTCTCGGCCGCCGCGGACGACTGCGGCGACCTGTCCGCGGTGATCAACGCCACCGGCGGCGCGCTGATCCGACAACTCAAGGCCCTGCCCAGGGTCACGTGCACCTACCCGCTGTTCAACCTCACCGGAGCGACCGCGGGGACGGCCTTCCGCGAAGCCAACATGGTGACCGTCGCCGACGCGCTGCGCGATTCCTCCGCGACGTACCCGGGCAGCAACGACACCTCCATCGGACAGTTGGTGCTGTTCCTGCGCGCCGGCTACTACGTGCACGACAACCACGCGGACGCCGTCGGCGCCTACGGTCCGGCGTTGGACACCGCGGCCCGCGGCGCACTGGACGCCTTCTTCGCCTCCCCGCACAGCAAGGACGTCACCGACGCCAACGGCGACACCCTCAACGAGGTCGTCACGCTGATCGACAGCACCCACACGGCCGGCCGGTACGCCGGGGTCGTCAAGTGGCTGCTCGCCGGCTACGGCGCCGGCTGGCCCGGCCAAATGACCCTGGCCGTGGCGCACGTCGAGTGGGTCGTCGAGAACGGCTTCAAGGCCAAGAACGACAGCCGCGGCTGGCGGGCCGCCCTCAAGGCCGACCCCGCCATCCTCGACACCTGGGCCGACTTCATCACCCGCAACGACGCCCAGCTGAACCGCTTGGACGTGGTCAGCAACGTCGGTCGCTTCCTCGGCTACGCCCTCGACATCCCCGAGCTCAAGGACCGGGTCCGGCCGCTGCTGAAGGACCTGATCAACCGCTACCCGAACGTCGGCCCCACCGCGCCGATCACCATGAACCTGGCCTGGTACACGCGCCAGTTCGACAAGGGCAACTGCGCGGCCTACGCCATCTGCGACCTCGGCGACCGCATGCTCCCGGTGATCCTGCCGATCCAGCACACCTGCAACCCGAACCTGAAGATCCGCGCCCAGGACATGTCCCCCGGGCAACTGGCCACCACCTGCACCAGTTTGACCAACCAGGACGCCTATTTCCACCGGGTGATCGGCGACAAGGGCGCGATCCCGGGTGACGTGAACACCAACCTCGAGGTCGTGGTCTTCGACGACTACACCCAGTACGCGCTGTACGCGTGGGCCATCTACAACATCGACGTCGACAACGGCGGCACGTACGAGGAGGGCAACCCGACCCAACCCGGCAACCAGGCCCGCTTCATCGCCCACGAGGCCGACTGGCTGCGTCCGTCCTTCCAGATCTGGAACCTCAACCACGAGTACACGCACTACCTCGACGGCCGCGCCAACATGTACGGCGACTTCGACGCGGGCCAGACCACGCCCACCATCTGGTGGGTGGAGGGCATCGCCGAGAACATCTCGTTCGGCTACCGCAACGAGCGCAACGCCGCCGCCATCGCCGCGGCCGGCCTGAAGACCTACAAGCTCAGCGACCTGTTCGACACCGTCTACGACCAGTCCGACGACCCCGACGTCAACTCGGCGCGGGTCTACCGGTGGGGCTTCCTGGCCGTCCGCTACATGATGCAGGCGCACCGCGCGGACGTGGAGACCGTGCTCGGCAAGTACCGCACCGGCGACTGGGCCGGCGCCCGCACGTTCCTGAAGCAGACCATCGGCACCACCTACGACGCCGGCTTCGCGACCTGGCTGACGACCACCTGCGCCACCGACGACTGCGGCCCCCTGCCGGAGGCCTCGACCGTCGTTCCGCTCTGCACCATCGCCGACCCCCGTCAGTTCGACAAGAACTGCCGCCGGGACAACCTCGCGGCCACCACCGGCAACTACAGCTACCACTTCCTCAACCTGCCGGCCGGCGTCAAGGAGCTGACCATCACCAGCAGCGGCGGCACCGGCAACGCCGACCTGTACTACGGCGGCGGCACCTGGGCCACCACCGCCAACTACCAGGCGAAGTCCACCAACGCCGGCAACGGTGAGACCCTGACGATCGCCAACCCGCCGTCCGGCTGGGTCTACTTCACCCTCGCCGCCACGCAGACCTTCGGCGGCGTGAGCGTCACCACGCAGTACAAGTGAGCCGGCACGGGTGACGGCGGTCCCGGCCGGTCGCAATCGGCCGGCCGGGACCGCCGCCCGGCGTACGGACGGAGCGAGTGGTCCCGCCCGTATGCCCGTGCGACCGCGGCCCGCCCCCTGCCCGGGGCGGGTCCGCGGGTTCGCCGGCCGCTCAGTCGGTGCCGAACTCCATTGCCGCGCGGTCGAGGAGTTCGTCGTCGCCGGACACCTCGCCGCGCGAGGCGATCGCCTCGGCGCCGCCCTCCGGCATGTCCTCGATCAGCGCGGTGGTCGCGGGTTGGACCGCGCCGATCAGCGCGGGGTGGGTGGTGCCGACGATGCCGAGCCCGGCGTACTGCTCGAGCCTGGCGCGCGAGTCGGCGATGTCGAGGTTGCGCATGGTGAGTTGGCCGATCCGGTCGACCGGGCCGAACGCCGAGTCCTCGGTGCGCTCCATCGACAGCTTGTCCGGGTGGTAGCTGAACGAGGGCCCGGTGGTGTCGAGGATCGAGTAGTCCTCGCCGCGCCGCAGCCGCAGGGTCACCTCGCCGGTGACCGCGGAGCCGACCCAACGTTGCAGCGACTCGCGGACCATCAGCGCCTGCGGGTCCAGCCACCGGCCCTCGTACATCAGCCGGCCCAGGCGGCGGCCCTCGTACTGGTAATGCGCCAGGGTGTCCTCGTTGTGGATGGCGTTGACCAGGCGCTCGTACGCGATGTGCAGCAGCGCCATGCCGGGCGCCTCGTAGATGCCGCGGCTCTTCGCCTCGATGATCCGGTTCTCGATCTGGTCCGACATGCCCAGGCCGTGCCGGCCGCCGGTGGCGTTGGCCTCGGTCACCAGGTCGACGGCGGAGGCGAACACGTTGCCGTTGATGCTGACGGGGCGGCCCTGGTCGAACCCGATCGTGACGTCCTCGGGGGCGATCTCGACGCTCGGGTCCCAAAACCGCACGCCCATGATGGGCTGGACGGTCTCGACGCCGGTGTCCAGGTGTTCGAGCGTCTTGGCCTCGTGGGTGGCGCCCCAGATGTTGGCATCCGTCGAGTACGCCTTCTCGGCGCTGTCGCGGTACGGCAGCCCGTGGGCCACCAGCCACTGCGACATCTCCTTGCGACCGCCCAACTCGGAGACGAAGTCGGCGTCGAGCCACGGCTTGTAGATGCGCAGGTGCGGGTTCGCGAGCAGGCCGTAACGGTAGAACCGCTCGATGTCGTTGCCCTTGAATGTCGAGCCGTCGCCCCAGATCTGGACGTCGTCCTCGAGCATCGCCCGGACCAGCAGGGTGCCGGTGACGGCCCGGCCGAGCGGGGTGGTGTTGAAGTAGGCACGTCCGCCGGAGCGGATGTGGAACGCGCCGCAGGCGAGCGCGGCCAAACCCTCCTCGACCAGCGCCGCGCGGCAGTCGACCAGGCGGGCGATCTCCGCGCCGTAGGTCTTCGCGCGGTCGGGGACCGAGGCGATGTCGGGTTCGTCGTATTGGCCGATGTCGGCCGTGTAGGTGCACGGAACGGCACCCTTGTCGCGCATCCAGGCGACGGCGACGGACGTGTCGAGGCCGCCCGAGAAGGCGATACCGACACGTTCGCCGGTGGGCAGGGAGGTGAGAACCTTGGACATAGGAAGGATATACAGCTTCGCGCATGATTATGCAACGTCGTCTCACGTCGGTGGCGGAGCGGCGCCGCCGCACCCGCGCCGCCGACGCAGCCGCGGCCCAGGGGTGAACCGGGCGTGAACCGGGTGCCGGCCCCGATGCCGGGCGGGTCTCGGTCGGGGGCCGGGGCCTACCAGCCGAGTTGCTCGCCGAGGCGCAATCGCAGCCACAGGACCAGGCGTTCGTCCGGGTCGGCAAGATCGAACCCGAAGATCTCCCGGGCCCGGGAAAGTCGATACCGGATGGTGTTCGGGTGTACGGACAGCCGATGGGAGGCGATGGCGACATCGCCGTCGGCGTCCAGGTAGGCGAGGAGCGTGGACGCGTAGGTGGTGTTGTGCTCGAGGTCGTGCGCCCGGATCGGCGGCCCGAGCCCGCGGGGGAGCCCCTCGTGCGTGGCCAGCATCCGGGCCAGCGCGGACAACGTCGCGCCGGCCCACGCCTCGTCGATCGTGGCCACCTGGCACGGCTCCGGAGCACCCGGCCGCTCGGAGAGCGCACGCAAAACAAGATCCGCGTCGGCGCGTGAGCTCGCGATCGAGCGCAACCCCTGGACGAGCGAGCCGAGTCCGGCCCGGACCGGCACCCGCAGCGCGCTGTGGGCCCGCCGTGCGATGTAGGCGACGAGTTCCCGGTGCGCGTTCGGCGAAGGCCCGCTGGGCAGCAGCGCGTACACCGTTCCGTCGATCAACGCGCAGCCGTGCCTGCCGTAGCGCGCCTCGCAGTGCAGGCTCACCAGGTCGGCGAGCCGGGTGGCCGCCTGTGCCGTGAGCACGTCCTCGACGTCGACCGAGGCGACGGCGAACGCGGCCACCGCGACGGGCGAGTTCGGGTCCAGGCCGAGTTGTGGGGCGACCGCGGTGACACTGCTCGGGTCGACGAGCAGCCGCCCCAACAGGTCGGCGTACCGGCGCCGGACGGCGGATTCGGTGGTACGGGCCGCGAGCAGGTGCAGCGCGACGTTGTGCGCCACATCGGAAAGGGCCTGTTCGGCAACGGTGTCCAGGTGCTCCCCGGCATCGACGACCCAGATCGAGCCCAACACCTCGCTGCCCACGCGGACCGCGACGCCGAGCCGAGGCAGCCCTCCGGGAACGGCGGGGAACCGGCACGTGCGCCCCACCCGGGTCAGCACCCGGTATTGCTCGTCGTAGTCCGGGCCGTCCGGCACCTGGAGGCCGAGGATGCCCTGGCGGCGGCCCTCGTCGACGGCCTGGCCGGGCAACGTCGAGTAGGCGAGGATGCGCCGGTTCGGATCCTCGATCACGGTGGCCCCGCCCACCATCCCCGCGATCGCGTTGGCCAACGCGAACAGATCGCCGACCGCCGGGGCACCCGCGGCCTGCCCGAAACGCACCGTCGGGGTGGTGGCCGAGGAGATCATGGCATCCAAATGGTGCCAGGCGACGACCTCATCGGCGGCAAGCAGCACGATGCCGGCCCGCCGGGCGGCGGCCACCAACTGCTCGACCGGCTCGCCGAAACTCTTCACCACCACGCAGGCGTAGCCGGCCTCGGCCGCCGCACCGACCAACTCCAGCGTCTGCGCCTCGACCACCCCCACTCCGACGGCGAGCAGGATCGCGTCCCGGACGGGGGGCAGCGGAAACGGGGCTCGGCGCTCGAAGACGAGTACGCCCGAGACCGGCACCGGACTTTCCGGCAGCACGGTCAACGGCCGCAACAGCGACGAGCCCAACACGTCCAGGACCTGTCCGAGATCGGGAACCCCGGTATCGAGCATCGTCACCTCTTTGGCCGGCCATACAAAGCATTCGGGGAATCTCTGCACCGGGCTCACATGCACCCGCTCGGTCCACGCGCCACGCTGTCCGCATGCTCAATTCGGCAAGCGCGCGGCGATCATGCCCAGTGACCGTACCTCCCACGGCCCCGTACGGCGCAACCGGTCGCGCCCCGCCGCCGGCTTCGGCCGGGCGCTCGACATCTCGGTAATGCGGAAATGCGAAATGCGGAAATACAGAAGGAGACAATGTGCGATACCGGACGAGTTTCGTCGTGGCCCTGGCGTGCGCGACCTCTTTGGTGACCGTTCCGGCGGAGGCAACCGCGGCACCGCGATGCGACACCAGGCCGATCCGGACGGCGTTGAAGGCACTGCAAGGTCTCGGCGTTTCCGGGATGAGCGTGACGGTGAAGAGTCCGAGATGCGGCGTCCGCAGCAGCGGTGTCGGCCTCGCCGATCGCAGCACGGGTCGTAGAGCCGTCGGCAACGAGCACAGCCGCATCGGCAGCGACACCAAGACCTGGACGGCCACGGTCGTGCTTCAGCTCGTCGGCGAGGGCCGGATCGATCTCGACGACACCGTGGACGACTATCTGCCCGGTCTCATCCGCACCGGGCGCTACGACGGCCGCACCATCACGATCCGGCAGCTTCTGCAACACACCAGTGGCCTGCCCGATTACCTGGACGCGCCGTTCTGGAAGGACGAGGACGTGCACCGCTGGGATCACATCGAGCCCTTGCGGACGGTCCGGCAGGCGCTCACGCTGCCCAGGCCGGATCGGGCGGCGTCCGGCTTCGCCTACGCCAACACCAACTACAACCTCGCCGGCCTGATCGTCACGAAGGTCACGGGCCGCGGCATCGACACCGAGATCGAGGAGCGCATCATCAACCCCCTCGGACTGTGCGAGACCGAATGGGCCGGCGATCGCACCACGCTCCCCGAGCCGGAACTGCGCGGCTACGCGCAGCGGCAGGGCACTTTGGTGGACAAGACGGAATGGAACACCTCGGAGGCCGACGCGTCGGGCGCGCTGATCTCCGACGGTGTGGACACCACCACCTTCTGGACCGCCCTGTTGACCGGGAAATTGCTGGCTCCGGCGCAACTCGCCGAAATGAAGAAGACCGTTGCCGAAGACGTCCCGAATGAGCGCTACGGTTTGGGAGTCGAGCGCCACGAGCCCTTCCCGGGCCTGGTCCTGTGGGGCCACAGCGGCAGTATGTCCAGCGGTCACAAGTTCCGGAACGCCGTCACCGACGACGGACAACGGGCCGTGACCCTGCTGATCGGCTCGGAAACGTTCGACTCGGACAAGGTCGACGCCATCATGAGCAAACTCATGCGCGACCTGCGCTGACGAATGTCCGGCGGATCTTGGCGAACCGCCAGGATCCGCCGGACAGAACCTAGTTCTCCGGGTGGTGGCAGGCCACCCGCCGACCGGGTGCCAACTCCGTGAGCGGCGGCTCGATCGCCGTGCAGATCTGCGTCGCCTTCCAGCACCGGGTGTGGAAGCGGCAGCCGCTGGGCGGCGCGCTCGGCGAGGGCACGTCGCCGGTGAGCAGGATGCGCTCGCTCCCGGCCTTTCTGCGCCGCGGGTCCGGGATCGGGACGGCCGACATGAGCGCCTTGGTGTACGGGTGCATCGGCGCCTGGTAGAGCCGGTCCCGATCGGCGAGTTCGACGATCCTGCCCAGGTACATCACCGCGATCCGGTCCGAGACGTGCCGGACGACGGACAGGTCGTGCGCGATGATCACGTAGGTCAGGCCCAGTTCCCGCTGCAGGTCGTCCATCAGGTTGACGACCTGGGCCTGGATCGACACGTCGAGGGCGGACACCGGCTCGTCCGCCACCACCAGCTTCGGTCCGAGCGCGAGCGCGCGGGCGATGCCGATGCGCTGCCGCTGGCCGCCGGAGAACTCGTGCGGATAACGGTTGTAGTGCTCGGGGTTGAGGCCGACCACCGACAGCAGTCGCTGCACCTCCTTCTTGATGCCGCCCTCGGGTTCGACGCCCTGGAGCCTGAAGGGCGCGCCGATGATCGTGCCGGTGGTGTGGCGCGGGTTCAGCGACGCATACGGGTCCTGGAAGATCATCTGCACGTCGCGGCGCAGCGGGCGCATGCCGCCCACGCCCAGGTGGGTGATGTCCCTGCCCTCGAACTCGATGGTCCCCGAGGTCGGTTCGAGCAGCCGGGTGATCAACCGACCCATCGTCGACTTGCCGCAGCCCGACTCGCCCACGACACCGAGGGTTTCGCCCGAGCGCACCTCGAAGTCGATGCCGTCGACGGCGCGCACCGCGCCGACCCGGCGCCGGAAGAGGCCCTGTCGGATCGGGAAGTGCTTGCGCAGCCCGGTCACCTTCAGCAGGACCTCGCCGGGCGCGGCGTGCTCGGTGAGGATGGCCGCACCGAGGGTCTCGGCCGAGCCGACCGCACCGGCCCGCCTGCCGTCGCCGTCCGCAGGGATGTTCATGCGCCGTCCTCCTCGTTCTCGCTCACAACTTCGGCGCGATCTCTTCGGTCCGGATCTGCTCCCGCTGCTCCCGCGTCAGGTGGCAGGCGGCCCAGTGCCCGGCGCCGACCTCGGTCGGTTCGGGGCGGACCGTGCGGGTGACGTCGCCCCCGGGCACGTCCGCATACGGGCAACGCGGGTTGAACGCGCAGCCGGACGGGAGGTCGATCAGGGAGGGCGGGGAGCCCTCGACCGGGACGAGCCGGTCCTGCTGCTCGCGGTCCAGACGCGGCATCGAGCCGAGCAGGCCCCACGTGTAGGGGTGCCGGGGCTCGTGGAACACCTGCTCCGCCGGGCCGTGCTCGACACCGCGCCCGCCGTACATCACCAGGATGTCGTCGGCGAGTTCGGCGACCACGCCCAGGTCGTGGGTGATGACGATCACCGCGGAGCCGAACTCCTGCTGCAGGTCCCGGATGAGGTCGAGGATCTGCGCCTGGACGGTGACGTCGAGGGCGGTGGTGGGCTCGTCCGCGATGAGCAGTTCGGGGTTGTTCACCAGGGACATCGCGATCATCGCGCGCTGGCGCATGCCGCCGGAGAACTCGTGCGGGTAGTCGTCCATCCGCTGGTCCGGCTGTGGGATGCCCACCCGGTCGAGCATCTCGACCGCACGCCTGCGGGCGGTCTTCCTGTCGACGTCGTGGTGGATTCGGTACGCCTCGACGATCTGCCGGCCGATCGGGTAGTACGGGTGCAGCGCGGACAGCGGATCCTGGAAGATCATCGCCATCGCGCGGCCGCGCAGCCTGCGCACGTGGTGGGGGCCGGCCGACAACAACTCGGTGCCGTTCAGCCAGATCTCGCCGGAGATCCGCGGCCTGCGCCTGCCGTACCCGCCGACGGTGTGCAGGCCCATGACGGCGAGCGAGGTCACCGACTTGCCGGAGCCCGACTCGCCGACGATGCCGAGGGTTCGGCCCCGCTCCAGGCGGAAGCTGAGCCCGTCGACGGACTTGACCAGGCCGTCGTCGGTGGGGAAGTGCACCCTCAGGTCGCGCACTTCCAGGAACGCGCGCGGCTCGGGCGAGGCGGCGGCGGGCCCGCCCACCGCGGTCGTGCTGTTGCCGGGTCGGGTCATGCGAGCCTCACTCGGGGGTCGATCACGGCGTACAGGACGTCCGCCACGAGGTTGGCCAGCAGCACCGAGAGGGAGGTGATCAGGACGACGCCCAGGATGACGGGCAGGTCCTGGGTCCTGATCGCGTTCAGCACGGCCTGGCCGAGGCCGGGCAGGTTGAACGTCGACTCGGTGAGGACCGCGCCGCCGATCAGGGCGCCGAGGTCCATGCCCAGCATGGTGAGGATCGGCGTCATCGTGGAGCGCATGGCGTGTTTTCCGATGACGGTCGGCTCGCCCAGGCCCTTGGCGCGCGCGGTACGGATGTAGTCCTCGCCCAGAACCTCCATCATCGTGGTGCGGGTGATGCGCGCGTACATCGCCGCGTACAGGAAGGCGAGGGTGATCCACGGCAGGATCATGCCGCCGAACCAGCCGCCGAGACTCTCGCCGAGGGGCACGTACTGCGCGTCGAACCATTTCAACCCGAACGCGAAGGTGGCCAGGGAGAGCATGCCGGTGAAGTAGATGGGCAGGGACACTCCTGCGAGGGCGACGACCATCGCGCCGCGATCCCAGAGGCTGCCGCGCTTGAGCGCGGAGAGCACGCCCGCCGCGACACCGAGGACCAGCCACAGGACGGCGGCACCGAGGGCGAGCCCCAGGGTCACCGGGAAACGGTCGGTCAGCACCGGCCAGACGGCCTGTTCGCTCTTGAACGAGTAGCCGAAGCACGGTGCGGAGCAGTGCACGACGTCGCCGCCGGTCGAGTAGGTGCGGCCGGCGAAGATGCCCTTGAAGAACTCCCATGCCTGGATGTGGATGGGGTCGCTCAGGCCGAGCTTTTCCCGCACGGCCTCGATGGCGGCGGGGTCGGACTGCTTGCCCACGAAGCTCGCGGCGATGTCGACGCCCGCCCACTTGGGGACCAGGAAGAAGATGCCGAAGACCACCATGATGATGACCACGAGCATCACTGCGGCGGCGAACAGCCGCCTGATGAGGTAAGTGAGCACAGCTCACGGCCCGCCGCGGAGCGTGGACCGCCGGGGGTTCCCGGCGGCCCACGGTCGTGCGGCGCCGGCCTTCACCTGCCTTTCGTGCCGTGCGGTGGGTGTGCCGGAGTCACTTCGAGGACTTCAGACCGAGGCTGACGAAGTCGTAGCCGTTGTAGGCGTCGGTCATGTAGACGTTGGTGAGCCGGCCGGAGCGCCAGTTCAGATACTTCTCGTAGGTGAACGGCAGGTAGTACGCGCCGTCCATGACCCGGTGGTTGATCTGCGTGGCGATGCGGTTCCTGGCGCCGTCGTCGAGGCCCTTGGCGTAGGCCTCGAAGAGGTCGTCGATCGCCTGGTCCTTGATCAGGGCGTAGTTGACATTGCCGCTCTGCAGGACGTACTTGCCGTCCCACAGCGGCCGACCGAAGCCCTGGACGGACGGGAAGTCCGCGCCCCAGCCGTCGATGACGATGCCGTAGCCCTTCTTGGCCACGTTGTCGGGGCTGCCGACGATGCCGGAGGTCTGCGAGCCGTCGTACTGGTCGATCTGTGCGTCGATGCCGATCTTCTTCAACGACGCCTGCAGGGACTGGGCGGTGGCCACCTCGACCGGCTTGTTGTTGCGCACGGCGATGGTGGTGGCGAACCCGTTCGGCTTGCCGCAGGCGGCCAACTCCTCCTTGGCCTTGGCGATGTTTCCGTTCTTGTCGGGGCCGGCCATGGCGAACGGGTCGTACCGCCGGCCCTCGTTGCCGGGGACCGACGGCGGCAGCATGTTGGTCGCGATGTCACCGCCGGCGACGGGGCCGCCGCGCGCGGTCTGCAGGGACAGGTGGTCGGCCCCGTGGATGACCGCCCTGCGGCAGTGCTCGTTGTCGAACGGCTTCACGTTCTGCGGGAAGACCGCGTAGCGGATGTAACCGGAGAGCGGGTTGTCCAGGTTGCCCTTGTGCTGCTTGAGCGCGGTCTGCCGGCCCTGCGGCGACAGGCCGGTCTGGCTGAGGTCCAGGTCGTAGTCGCCGGCGATCAGCCGCTGGTCCAGGTCGTTGGCGTTGGAGAAGAAGGTCACGTCGACGGTGTCCGGGTAGGCCTTGCGGACCGGGTCCGAGGTCTCCTTCCACTGTGTGTTGCGGACCAGTTGCAGGCTCTTGCCGGGCTCGTAGGACGCGAACCGGTACGGGCCACTGGAATACGGATGCAGGCCGTACTTGGACTTGGTGTCCTTGTCCTGGCGCACCGGGGAGGCGGACGGCATCGCGAGCATCTGTGCGAAGTCGCCGTTGGGCTGCGGCAGTCGGAAGACGATCGTCCGGTCGTCCGGTGTCTCGATCGACTTCAGGCCGAGTTTGTCGGCGGACTCGTCCTGGTAGGGCCCCGGGTAGTGGCCGTCGGGGTCGAGGATGTCCTTGAGGTAGACCGGACCACCCGACAGCACGTCCTGCGCCCACTGGCGCTCGATGCCGTACTTGACGTCCTGGGCGGTGATCGGCCTGCCGTCCTCCCAGCCGATCCCCTCGCGCAGGGCGAACGTGTAGGTCCTGCCGTCGTCCGAGACCTTGCCCGTGTCGGTGGCGAGGTCGGGCTGCAGTGTGGCGCCCGATCTGCCCGGCTCGGTCTTGTAGGTGACCAACTGGCGGCTGTAGAACCGCATGAAGTTCCAGGCGAAGCCGTAGTAGCTTCGGGTGGTGTCCCACGAGTCGCCGTCCTGGGTGCCGGCGAACTTCAGGGTGCCGCCCTTGGTGGTGTCGGCGTTCACGACCTTGTCGCCGGCGGCGTCGTAGCCGGCGTCGCTCGTCTTGGTGCCACTGCCGCCGCTGCCGCACGCCGCCGTGGTCAGCAGCCCGGCGATCACGGCTGCTGCGGCCAGTGCCTGCTTGCGCCGCCCTGAGGTGCGTTGGGTAGTCACGATCTCGGATCCTCCGGATTCGGTGAGAGACCCCGCGTGAAGTGCCGCGGGTCGCCTCGGGTACGGCAGTTCAGCGAGAACCCCTCGGGTCGAGCGCGTCGCGCACGCCGTCGCCGAAGAGGTTGAAGGAGAGGACGGTGATGAAGATCGCCACGCCCGGAACGATCATGTAGACCGGATCCGAGTCGTAGTAGTCGATGGCGTTCGAGAGCATCTGTCCCCACGAGGCGGTGGGCGGCTTGACGCCCACACCCAGGAAGCTGAGCGCGGCCTCGGTCAGAATGTTCGTGGGGATCATCATCGTCGTGTAGACGACGATCGGGGCGACGATGTTCGGCAGCAGTTCCTTGAACAGGATGTGGCAGCGCCCGGCGCCCAGCGAGCGGGCGGCCTCGACGTACTCGCGTTCGCGCAGCGAAAGCGTCTGGCCGCGCACCACGCGCCCGATGTAGGGCCAGCCGAAGAAGCCGATGACCAGGATCATCACGAAGACGCGGACGCTCGAACCGGTCAGGCCCAGCATCTCGTTCGGCATGACCGAGACCAGCGCGATGATGAACAACAACTGCGGAAAGGCGAGCAGACCGTCCATGACGCGGCTGATGGCGGCGTCCACCCAGCCGCCGAAGAAGCCCGCGACAATGCCGAGGATCGTCCCCAGGACGACCGCCACCAGCGCGGACAGAAAACCGACGAGCAGCGAGATCCGGGCGCCGTACAGGATCCGGGCGAAGATGTCCCGGCCGTTGACCGGCTCGACGCCCAGCAGGTGCTCGCCGCCCATGCCGCCCATCGACGCCCTGGGGGTGCCGAACAGCGGGTCGATCAGGTCCTCGTGGAAGGCGTTCGGATCCTGTCCGACGAGGTCCGCGATCACCGGCGCGAGCAGCGCGAGCACGATGAGCGCGAGGATGACCGCGCCACCCGCCAGCGCCAACCGGTCGCGCTTGAGCCGTTCCCAGGCGATCCGCCCCGGTGAACGGCCTTGTACGGGCTTGGTGTTGCCCTCGATCACCGCCGGTTCCCCGACCGCCGCCCGGTCGGCCGCGCTCGGGGGCGCTGCGGCGGTCGGCTCGTGCAATGGTGCCGTCATCTGACAGGGACCCCTCTCAACCGGCGCCGGCCGGACCGTACTTGCCGCCGCGGCGGCGTCATCGCTGTGTCGGCCACAGGGGCACACACCCCTGCTGTGGAACTCGGATCCGGCCCGCACGGACGGGTAACGGGCGCCGGACGACCACGCCGCTCACCCGAGCTCGGCTGGTTCGTGTATGCGGAACAGCGTCGCTCGTGGACCGGCGGGGGGCATGTGATGCCGGTCCAGAGATTCGCCACATGCTTTGTACGGTTGGCTAAAGAGGCGCGGATGGGGCGGCGACGACGGGGGCGGTGTCGAGGCCGTCGGCCGTACCGCCGGGAAGACCGCGCCGGTCTCGGGCGTAGTTGTTCCGACGTACAAATCGGCGAGCACATCCTGGTACCCCGAAACAAAGCCGCCGGAATACGGGGGCACCCAGACTCGGACCGGTGCCGCCCGGGGACCTGCTCACCCCGGCGAACACGATCGGGCCGCTCCCGGATGCCCCCGGAGGCCGGCGTCCTGCGCTGCGCCACGGGCGCCTCGTCGCGGCAGCGCACGCCGGCACGAGTACATCCGAATCCTGCTGCCCGCGGCCCCACGAACACGCCATCACCGCCGCCAGGCCGGCTCGCGCCCGGCCCCTGGCCCACCCGGTCGGAGCACCGCGATGAACGGATCCACCATCCGAGAACTGCACATGATGGAGGACCTCGATGCCGTCAGCCTCTTCTACGCCGACATCTGGGGGTCCCGACCCGGTAGTTCACCCATCTCCGCCGAGGTCATGCGGGCGCTCGCGCACACCGGGAACTATGTGGCCGGAGCGTACGAGGACGGCCGCCTGGTCGGGGCGTCGGTCGCCTTCTTCGGCGAACCCGTAGGAACCAGCCTGCACTCGCACATCACCGCCGCCCTGGCCGGACGCGGCGTCGGCCTCGCCCTCAAGATGCACCAGCGGCAGTGGGCGCTCGCCCATCGACTCGGGCGCATCACCTGGACCTACGACCCGCTCATCCGCCGCAACGCCTACTTCAATCTCGCCAAACTGGGCGCTCGGCCGGAGGACTACCTGACGTCCTTCTACGGCTCGATGCACGACACCATCAACGGCGGCGACGAGTCCGACCGGGTCCTGGTCGCCTGGGACCTCACCGCCCCCGGCCCGCCCGAGGCGATCGAACCGCCCGCCGGCGCCGCGCACGGCCTGCGCAACCACGACGGCCGCCCGGAGACCGGCGCGACCGATGCCGAGACCGTACTCGTCGACCTCCCCGACGACATCGAGACACTGCGGCTGACCGATCCCGGCGCCGCCCGGGCCTGGCGGCTGGCCGTCCGGGAGACCCTGGGCGGCCTGCTCGCCGAGGGAGCCCTGGTCGTCGGCTTCCACGAACGCCGCCGCTATGTGGTCCGGCGCAGCACAACCCGTGCCTGACCGCCGCACCACCGATGCCCGACCATCCGCAGAGGAGCCACCAATCATGAAGACGAAGATCTCCGGCATCGAGCTGCGTCGAATCGCGATGCCGCTCGTCGCCCCGTTCCGTACCTCCTTCGGCGTGGAGACCAGCCGCGATGTGCTGCTCGTTCGCGTGGTCACCCCCGACCACGAGGGTTGGGCCGAGTGCGGGGCGATGTCCGAGCCGCGCTACTCCTCGGAGTACGTCGACGGCGTCCAGCACGTCCTGCGCCGGTTCCTCATCCCCGCCCTGCCGGCGGACGGCTCGGACGTGCCCGCGGTGGGACGCGCCTTCGCGCCGTTCACCGGCCACCGGATGGCGAAGTCGGCACTGGAGACGGCGGTGTTGGACGCCCGACTCCGCAGTGCCGGCGAGTCGTTCGGCGCCTACCTGGGTGCCGTTCGGGACCGGGTGCCGTGCGGTGTCTCGGTCGGGATCATGGACTCCGTGCCCGAACTCCTCGACGCCGTGGAGGGGTACCTCGCCGAGGGCTACGTGCGGATCAAGCTGAAGATCGAGCCCGGCTGGGACCTCGACCCGGTACGCGCCGTGCGCGAGTGCTTCGGGGACGACCTGCCGCTGCAGGTCGACGCCAACGCCGCATACGCCCTGTCGGATGCCCGACACCTCGCCAAACTCGACGACTTCGCCCTGCAACTGATCGAACAGCCCCTGGCCAACGACGACATGGTCCGGCACGCCGCACTGGCCAAGCTGCTGCGCACCCCGATCTGCCTGGACGAATCCATCACGTCCGCGGCCGACGCCGCGGCGGCCATCTCGCTCGGCGCCTGCTCCGTCATCAACATCAAGCCGGGCCGCGTCGGCGGCTACCTCGAGGCCCGCCGCATCCACGACGTGGCTCGTGCCCATGGCATCCCCGTCTGGTGCGGCGGGATGCTGGAGACCGGCATCGGCCGCGCCGCGAACGTGGCGCTGGCCGCGCTGCCCGGCTTCACCCTCCCGGGCGATACTTCCGCCTCCGGCCGGTACTTCGCCACCGACATCACGAAGCCGTTCGTCCTCTCCGACGGCCGGCTCGACGTCCCCACCGGCCCCGGCCTGGGCATCGAGCCCCTCCCGGACATTCTGGACGAGGTGACCACCTCCATCGAATGGATACCGAGGTAGGGGCGCACTCTCGCACCCGAGACCGGTGGCGTCGCGCGGTTCCCGCCGGTGCGAGCCGACCTCCGTTCACCTCTAGCAATTCATCATGGCTATCTCCTAGGCTATGTCCATTGCTAGCCGGTGATGGGAGCTCAGGTGCGCACATATCGGATCGCCGCGATCCCCGGCGACGGCATCGGTCGGGAGACCGTGCCGGCCGCTCGACGGGTCCTGGACGCACTGTCCGCGACACACGGATTCGAGCTGCTGTGGACGGAGCACCCCTGGGGCTGCGCGTTCCACGCCGAGACCGGCGCGATGATGCCGGACGACGGCATCGCACAACTGCGCGAAGCCGCCGCGATCCTGCTCGGCGCGGTCGGCGCACCGGAGGTTCCCGACCACGTGTCCCTGTGGGGGCTGCTGATTCCGATCAGGCGGGAGTTCGACCAGTACGTCTCGCTGCGCCCGGTGCGTTCGTTGCCCGGGATTCGCGGGCCGCTGCGCGACGAGCGAGCGTTCGACCTGGTGGCAGGACCGCGAGCGGGGCCGGCTGGTCGAGGCGCCGCTGCTCACGCTGTGGGGGTCGAGGAGCTACGTGGGCCGCAGCTTCGACGTCCCGCACGTCTGGGCGGCCTATGCGCGTCACGTCGACGGGGTATCGATCGCCGCCGACCACTACCTGTGCGAGGAGGCCCCCCACGACGTGGTGCGCGCGCTGACCTCGTTCTGGCGCAACACCGAACCGGGGGGATCCCGTTGAACACCTCCCACGACGTCGACACCGCGCGCTCCGTGCACCGGCTGCGGCAACTGGTCGAGTTGGAGACGCCGTCCGGCCACGCACCGGGACTCGACCCGCTGTACGAGCTGTTGGCGTCCTGGTCGAACGGCCTGCTGGGCAGGTCGGAGCGGGTCGTCCGGGACGGCGTGCCGCACCTGTATGTGCACGAACGGGTGAGCGACCCGGCCCGCGCCCCGGTGCTGCTGCTCGGCCATGCCGACACCGTCTGGCCGCTGGGCGCTGGCCGAGCGCCCGTTCACCGTGGTGGACGGGCGGGCGACCGGGCCGGGGGTGTTCGACATGAAGGCGGGCCTGGTGACGGCCCTGGATGCGCTGGGGCTGACGGGCGGCGCCGACGACGTGCGGATGCTGGTCACCGGCGACGAGGAACGGGGCTCGCCCACCTCGCGCGCGCTGGTCGAGCAGGCGGCGGCCGGGTGCCGGGCGGTACTGGTCCTCGAACCCGGTCAGGACGGGGCGCTCAAGACCGCCCGCAAGGGCGTGGCGCTGTATCGGCTGGGTGTGCGCGGACGCGCGGCGCACGCCGGGCTCGAACCGGAGCAGGGGGTCAACGCGCTGGTGGAACTGGCGCACCAGGTGCTGGCGATCAGCGGGCTCGGCGACACCGGTCGCGGCACCACGGTCACCCCCACCGTGGGCCGGGCCGGGACCACCGCCAATACCGTGCCCGAGTCGGCCCATGTCGAAATCGACGTACGGGCCTGGGAGCGGCGGGAGTTGGCGCGGGTCGAGGAGGCGCTGGGTGTGCTGTGCGCCCGGCTGCCGGGGGCCGGAGTCCACCTCGCGGGGGGCATCAACCGGCCCCCGCTCGAACGCGACATGTCGGCGCAACTCCTGCTGACCGCCCAGCGGTTGGCCCGGGAGCACGGCCTGGCCGCGATCGGCGAGGCCCGGGTCGGCGGCGCCTCCGACGGCAACTTCACCGCCGCGCTCGGCATCCCCACCCTGGACGGCCTGGGCCCCGCGGGCGCCGGCGCGCATGCCCGGCGCGAGTGGGTCGACCTGGGCTCGCTGCCGGAGCGCGCGATGTTGGTGGCCGGGCTGATCGGGGCGCCGGCCGGCGCCCCGGTCGCCCCCTGACCGCCGTCGGCCCGGCCGAGTGCCGACCTCCGCCGCCGAGCGTGCACCGCCCGGCCCCCCTCACGCGCCCTGCGACGCGGCCTTCCGCTGCCGAGCCTGCTCGGCCCGCGCCTCGATCGCGTCCAGGAACAGGTCCACCGCGGTGTCGAAGACCTTCGGGTCGCCGATGTCCTTGAGCTGTCCGCTCATCGCGGCGATGCGTGGGTACTGCTCGGCCGGCAGCCTGCGGTATTCCAACTGCCAGGCCAGCGTGTCGCCGTCGCGGGTCTCCGGGTCCAGGACGAGCATGCCCGCCTCCATACTGGCCAGCGAGCGCACCACGTTGCCGAACACCCGCAGGTACATGGCCGCGTCCTCCTCGTCCAGGCCGGCGCGCAGCAGCGCGTCCAGGGCGAACTCGACGTTGGCGAACTCGGTCGGCCTGCGCGTGGTGCGCGCGGCCATCTGCACGGCGAACTGCGGGTAGCGCAGCAGGTGTTCGTGGATGTAGCGGGCCAGCGTGCGCAGGTCCTCGCGCCACGAGTCGGTCGCCTCCAGGCGACCGCCGTAGGAACGCGCCCGAAGGTCGTCGATCAGCTCCAGGACCAACTGGTCCTTGTCGCGGAAGTGCCGGTAGAGCGACGTCGGATGGGCGTTCACCTCCTTGGCGAGGGACTGGAACGTGAAGGCGTCCAGTCCGTCCCGTGCGGCGACCCGTTCGGCGGCCTCCAGGATGACCTGGCGGCTCAGGGTGTCGCGGGGGAGCCGACGTCGACTCGGCTCCGCGGTCTTCGCCGGTGCACCGGACGTGTCCTCGGCTTTCGGGACGCTCATGGGGGTCCTTCCTGGGCGATCGACGCCGGTGGGCGCCGTTGTGCCGAGCCTGCCGGAGGCATGGCCACATTTCAAGTCAATCTCATTGGCTAACTCCTAGCCTAGGTCTATTGCTAAGCCGTTCACGTCTCCTTGCCCTTGATCATCGAATCCCGGGGACATCCCGTACAGGGAAGGTCGAACACCATGATTCAGGAACGAAGCGACCACCGGCCCGGCAGAGCCGGAAGACTGCGAACCCCCGTCGGCAGCGCGCTGGCCGCACTCACCGTTCTCGTGGCCACCGCATGCACGTCGGGCGCCCCGGCACCGGCGCCGGGAACCAACTCCATCCGCAACGTCCCGGTCAAGGAGGGCGGGAGCCTGGTCATCGGCGCCGAACAGGAGCCGGACTGCGCCGACTGGATCTCCACCTGTGCGGGCTCCATCTGGGGCAGTTACCTCATGCAGGCCCAGACGATCCCGCAGGTCTTCACCGTCGCGCCGCAGGGCAGGGACTGGGTCCCCGTCGCGTCCGACCCGATGGCCGGCACGCCCACCACCGAGACGGCGCAGGGACGGCAGACGATCACCTACCGGCTCAACCCCGCCGCCGTCTGGTCCGACGGGCAACCGATCACCTCGGCCGACCTGAAGTACACCGCACTGCAGATCCGCGACGGCAAGGACATCTTCACCCGGACCGGCTACGACCTGATCGACTCGATCGACACCCCGGACCCGCGGACCGCGATCCTGACCCTCAAGTCCCCCTATGCCAACTGGCGACAACTCTTCGGCGCCGAATACGGCGTACTGCCCGCGCACCTGCTGGCGGGCAAGGACCGCAACGCGCTGATGAAGAACGGCTACAGCTTCAGCGGCGGCCCGTGGAAGATCGCCTCCTGGGTTCGCGGCACCTCGGTCACCCTGGTCCCCAACGAGCGCTACTGGGGCCGCAAACCCCACCTGGACAAGGTGACGTTCCAGTTCACCACCGACACCGCCGCCGAGTTCCAGGCCTTCGCCAGTGGCCAACTCGACGCCCTGTACCCCACGCCGCAACTCGACGTGCTCGCCCAGATCAACTCGCTCGGCGGCAGCGCCGACATGCAGGTGGAGACCCGAACCGGCAACCTCCAGGCACTGTGGATGAACAATTCCGCGTTCCCGTTCGACGACAAGGCGGTCCGCGAGGCGTTCGCCCACGCGATCGACCGCGGCGCGATCGTCCGCAAGCTCTTCGGCTCGCTGGGGGTGACCGCGCCCGCGCAGAGCTTCCTGTCCCCGCTGGTGTCCGCGTTCGCGGCCGAGGACTTCGCCGTCTACCGGCGCGACCTCGCCAGGGTCCAACAGATCATGACCGCTGCGGGGTGGGCCAGGAACGGCGACGGGATCTGGGCCAAGGACGGCCGGGCCGCGCAGTTCACCATCGTCTCCCTCGCCGGCAACCAGAGCCGCGAACTCACCGAGCAGATCCTGCAGTCGCAACTGCGCGAGGCCGGATTCAAGATGACCATCAAGAACACCAGCGCCGCGAACCTGTTCGGCAAGGTCGCCCCCGCCGGGGACTTCCAACTCGGACTGTGGACGCTCACCGACAACTTCCCCGAGCCCACCCTGGGCGCCACCTTCGGCTCGACGGCGATCCCCGGCGACGCCAACGGCAACTCGGGCATCAACTTCATCCGCGCGAACGTCCCCGGCTTGGACCCACTGCTCGACCGGGTCGGCACCGAGACCGACGAGAGCGCCCGCCTGCAGACCTCCCGCCAGGCCGAGAAGCTGATCGCCGACACCGTGCCGTCACTGCCCCTGGGCGCGGTCCCCAACATCCTGCTGACCGGCAGGAAGGTCGGCGGCCCGATCACCATCAACCCCGTCCAGGGCCCGTTCTGGAACCTCGCCGAGTGGGGACTGGCGAAATGACCGGCGGCCGACTCCTCGCCATCGACACCACCGACCACAACCCCGGAGTGCGCCGCTTCGCGGTCACCGTGCTGGCCACCGACACGGGAGCGGTCCTGGCCCGCCTCACCGACGGTCCGCAGTCGCCGGTGCGGGCGGTACGGTTCTCCCCGGTCGAGGGTGACGGCCGCCTGCTCGTATCGACCGAGCGCACCGGCTTCGCCCGACCGTGCGTGTGGAACCCCGCCGACGGCAGCCGCATAGACGTGGACGCCCCGCACCTGGACGGCGACCTGGTCGCCCTGGACTGGTCCGACGACGGCTCCCGGGTCCTGCTGGTCCACGTCGACGAAGGCATCCACCGCGTGCTGGAATTCGACCTGCGCAGCCGGGCGTTGGCGGCGATCGCCCACCCGGCCGGAGCGTACTTCGAGCCCGACGTCGCCGCGGCCCACCTGAACCAGTGGGCCTCCCACTACGCCGCCGACGGACGCATCCGCCTGCTGCACCAGCGCTTCGACCGGCCGCTGACCGTCCTGCACGTGGACCGGACGACGGGGGAGCAGCCCGCGCCGGCCCCGGCGACTCCCCGGGCGTCGGGCGTGCGTGCCCACTCGCGGACGGTGCGCTCCACCGACGGCACGCCCCTGCAGTTGTGGGTGTGCCGACCCCCGGACGCCGAGGAACCGCTGCCGCTGGTGCTGAACCTGCACGGCGGCCCGAACCTGGTGTCCGTGGACTCCTACCACCCGCAGGCACAGGCGTGGGTTGCCTCGGGAGTGGCGTACGCGTCGCTCAACTATCGCGGCTCGGTCACCTTCGGCCGCCGGTTCCGCGAGGGGTTCATCGGCACCATCGGCGACCGGGAACTGGAGGACATCGAGTCGGCGGTACGCAGGCTGGTGGCCGACGGTGTGGCCCACCCCGACCGGGTGTTCGTCACCGGCGCCTCCTACGGCGGCTTCCTGTCCCTGCTGTCCGTGGGCCGACTGCCGAAGTTGTTCGCGGGGGCGATGGCGTTCGTCCCGATGGCCGACTGGGTGGGCGCCTACGACGACATGAACCCGGCCCTGCGCGCGGCCTGGAAGGCGTTCTTCGGGGCCGCCCCCGACCTCGACCCGGACCGCTACCGGCACTCCTCGCCGATCACCTACGTCGGTTCGGTACGCGCACCGGTGTGGATCAGGCAGGCCACCCACGACACCCGCACGCCGCCCAGGCAGGCGTACGCCTACGCCAAGGCCCTCCAGGACGCGGGCGGGGACGTGGCGATCGACTGGTTCAGCGGCGGCCACGAAACCAGCAGCCGCGGGCAGGAGATCCACGACCAGCAGCGCATGACGGACCTGGTGCGGGCCGCCATCGAGGGTGCGCCCTGGTCGCGCGGGCCCGTCGAACTCCCGTCCGGACCAAGCCTCGCGTGACCGAGGACCCGATCACCCCACGACCCCGCGACCCGCTCCGCGGTACCCCCGGAGCCGGACCGGGCCCTGGGCCGCACCGGGCACCCACGCCCCATGTCCTGCTCGCCCCGGACAAATTCAAGGGCTCGCTCGACGCCGCGGCGGTGGCCCGGCACCTCGCGGCCGGCCTGCGTCGGGCCCGCCCCGGTCTGTCGGTGACCGGCCTGCCCGTCGCCGACGGCGGCGAGGGCACCGTGGACGCACTGGTGCACAGCGGCTTTCGCCGCCGCGTGGTGACCGTCGGCGGGCCCACCGGCCGGACCGTCCGCGCCTGCTACGCCCAACGCGGCAGCACCGCCGTGCTCGAACTCGCGCAGAGCTCGGGACTGTCCCTGCTGCCCGACCATGTCCCGGCGCCGCTCACCGCGAGCAGCAGGGGTGCCGGCGAGGTGGTACGGGCGGCGTTGGACGGCGGTGCACGCACGATCGTGCTCGGCCTGGGCGGCAGCGCCTGCACCGACGGGGGAGCGGGACTGCTCGCCGCGCTGGGCGCCCGGTTCACCGACGTGTACGGGCGAATGCCGGCCGACGGCGGCGCGGCCCTGCGCCACCTCGCCGAGGTCGACCTGTCCGGCCTCGACGCGCGGCTGGCGGCCACCGACCTGGTGCTCGCCACCGACGTCGACGCACCCCTGTCGGGACCCGGCGGCGCCGCGTTCCTGTACGCGCCGCAGAAGGGCGCCGGGCCGGCGGAGGTCGGCGTACTGGAGGCGGGGCTGAGCCGCCGGCTCGACGTCCTGGCCCGGGCCGTGGGCCCGCGGGCCGCGCACGCCGCGACGCTGCCGGGCGCGGGTGCCGCCGGCGGCACCGCCTTCGGCGCCCTGGCCTGCCTGCGCGCGCGACGGCGCCCCGGCGTCGAGGTCGTCCTCGAAGCGGTCGGAATCGACCGGGAACTGTACCGGGCCACCCTGGTCATCACCGGCGAGGGCGCCATGGACGCACAGACCCTCCAGGGCAAGACCCCACTGGGCGTCGCCCGCCGCGCCCACCTCCACCGGGTCCCGGTCATCGCCGTGTGCGGTCGGCTGACCCTGACCCCCGAGCAACTGAGCACCGCCGGATTCCGAGCCGCCTACCCGCTGACCACCCTCGAACCCGACCCGAGGCGCTCGATGACCACAGCCGCCGCACTGCTCCGAGCCACTGGCCGCACCATCGCCCGAAACCACTTGGCCGGCACCCTCCCACCACCCGCGATCCCCGGGAATCGAAACCGTGGACCCGGCCGCGCCGGCCGTACCGAACGGTGATACTCGGGCGGCTCGCCGGTCCGCACCGGTCAGCGGCTCACCTCGGCTTCACGGTCGTTCTTGAGCGCTGCGGGTGCGCTGCGGACCGTGTCGATCCCGGCGACGGGAATTTTGGCGTCGAGGAAGGGGAGTTGGTCGGACATGCCGTCCACGGGGCCGTCGAGCCAGGGTTGGCCGATCGCGGTGAAGTGGTCCGTGTAGTGGCGTTGCAGCCCATTGCCGTAGACGCCGATGACGTAGTTGGGGGCGGCGACCATGTCCATGTCGAAGTAGCCGCGGATCGGCTGGAGCGGTTCGGTCTCGACGAAGTGTCGGGAGCCGCGCATGCCGTCCTCTTCGCCGCCCCACCAGCCACGGCCGCGGCGCGGTGTGCGACCTGGCCCGGGTCGAGGGTCGGGCCCGGGCGGCGGGGAGCGGGCCGAGCGGGGGAGGAGCGGCGGGCATGGGAGGTTTCGTGACGGGGACCGGCAGGCGGGCGACGGTCACGGAGATTCGGCAGCGGCTGTCTCGGCAGGAGCGCGTGGACTGTTGCCGGTGGCCGTCGTTCGGATGGGCCCCGTCGGGCGAAGTCGGCCGGAGGGCGACCGGGGTTGTCTGGCCGTTCGACCCTGCCCGCCCGGCCGCCTCGGCCTCGACGTGTGTCGAGCCGACGATCGGCACGTGTCGTCCCGGGCTGGTCAAGCGGCCCAGGGTTGTTCACTCGTTCGTAGTGCGTCGTGCCTGTTTCGTTGCCACTCGACCATCCTCCTGGTTGGCTTTTCGTATGTTCGGGGAAATGCCGCGCGGAAGGGAAGGCGCGGTCGGCGATCGGGTCACAGACGCGCTCGGACGGCCCGGGCCGGAAGTCGCCACGCACGCCGCGGATGTGGCGGCCGCCGTTCTCGTGTCCTTCGTCCCCCGGCAGTGTTCGTCCGGGTGGCGCACCCGACCGACCCCGCGGCCGTGGTCCCGCGTCCGTTGTTCGACCCTCCCGGAGGTCTTCCGTTGTCCAGCCCCGGCGCCACGACCGCGTCCGATCCCGACCCGGAGCCCGGTTCGAACCCCGTGGAGGGGCGCGAGGAGGCGCGCTCCCGGGTGCTGCCGCTGACCTCCGCGCAGCGGGAGTTCTGGCTCGCCGAGCAGCGTTTCCCCGGTGGGGGAGCGACGTACCGGGTCGCGGAGTGTGTGGAGATCCACGGCCCCGTCGACGCCGCGCTGTTCGAGGTCGCGCTGCGGCAGACCGTGTCGGAGGCCGAGGCGGTGGGGATGCGCGTCATCGAGGGCGAGGACGGCCCGGTGCAGGTCGTGGACGCGGGCCTGGATGTGTCGCTACCGCGTGTCGACGTCAGCCGTGATGCCTCTCCCGAGGCGGCGGCGCGCGCGTGGATGGCAGCGGACCTGGACACCCCCATGGATGTGTCTCGCGGCCCGCTGTTCCGGTTCGCGTTGTTCCGGCTGGGGACGGACCGCTGGTGGTGGTACGGCAGCAGTCACCATCTGGTGATGGACGGCTTCGGTTTTGCCCTCGTCGCGCGCCGGGTCGCGCGGGTGTACACGGCCATGGTCGCCGGAAGGGCCACGGGAGCCTCCCCGTTCGGGTCGCCCGCGCATCTGGTGCGGGCCGATCTGGACTACCGGACCTCGGGGCAGTACGACGCCGACCGCGCGCACTGGACGCACGTGCTCGCCGACCTGCCCGACCCGGCCCCGCTGCCCGTCCGGCCGGATCTTGCGCACACGGAAGTCGGCGCGGGCGACGGCCTGTGGTTTCCCGGTGCCGGCCGCAGGACCGAAGCGCGCCCGATGGCATCCCCGGAGGCGCTGCGGAAGGCGACCGAGCAGACCGGGACACAGCGGTCGCGCTACCTCGTCGCCGTCGCGGCGGCGTACGCGCACCGGCTGACCGGCGCGCGGGACGTGCTCCTCGGCCTGGTCGTCTCCGGCCGCTCGCGGCGTGACCTGCTCAACATCCCGGGAGTACTGGCCAACGTCGTGCCGCTGCGCCTGAAGGTGCATTCGGCCATGCCGTCGGCCGAGTTGCTCTCCCGCGTCGACCATGCGGTGGAGCAGGCGGTGGCGCACGAGCGCTACCGCGGCGAGGACATGACCCGCGACCTCGGCCTGCCCGACCGGATCGGCTCGCGGTTCTTCATGATCGTCAACGTCATGACGTTCGGCGCCTCCCTCACGTTCGCCGGCCACCGCTCCACGATGCACAACCTCTCCCGGGGAGCCGTCGCGGCCCCGACGCTGGTGGCGCTGGAGCAACGGGACGGAGCCGGGCTGCGACTGGAACTGCACGCCGCCGCGGACCGGTACGGCGACGCGGACCTGGTCGACCATCAGACGCGGTTGTTGCGCCTTCTGGACGCGATGGCCACGGCCGGCCCCGATCGGCGGGTCGGCACCTTCGACCTGCTTTCCGACGGTGAGCGCCGCGAGTTGGTGGGCCGCCGCGACGAGGTGCCGGCCGAAGTCGCGGATGTCGCCGTGCCCGGGCTGTTCGAGGTCCGTGCTCGCACCACCCCGGAGGCCGTCGCCGTGGTGTGCGGGGACGACGCCTCGACCTACGGGGAGTTGAACGCCCGGGCGAACCGGCTCGCGCACGCCCTGATCGCCCGCGGCGTCGGTGCCGAGGACATCGTCGCCCTCGTCCTGCCCCGCGGCGTCGAGATGGTGACCACGATCCTGGGAGTGCTCAAGGCCGGTGCCGCGTACCTGCCCATCGAACCCGGCTGCCCCACCGCGCGGATCGCGGCCACGCTCGCCGACGCCGACGCGGCCCTGCTGCTCACCCATACCGCGATCCGCGCCGCGATCGATCTTGCCCCGGGGACGGATTCGCTGCTGCTGGACGCCCCTTCGACGACGGCACTGCTGAAGAACTGCCCCGATTCCGATCCCGGCGTCGCCATCGATCCCCGGCATCCGGCCTACGTCATCCACACGTCGGGTTCGACCGGCCGGCCCAAAGGTGTGGTGATCCCGCACCGCAACGTGGTGCGGCTGCTCTCCTCGACCCGACGCCTCTTCGCGTGCGGTCCGGACGACGTGTGGGCGCTGTTCCACTCCTATACCTTCGATGCCTCGATCTGGGAGATCTTCGGCGCGCTGCTGCACGGCGGGCGCCTGGTCGTCGTTCCCCACGACACCACCCGCTCCCCGGGGAAGTTCCTGCGCCTGCTGGCCGACGAGCGTGTGACGGTGCTCTGTCAGACCCCGTCCGCGTTCCATCCCCTGATGCACGCCGACCGCGAAGCCCCGGAGATCGGGCCGACGCTCTCGCTGCGCACGGTGCTTCTCGGCGGCGAGGCCCTCGACCCCGCCCGCCTGGACGACTGGTACAGCCGCCACGGCGACGACGCGCCCGTGCTGGTCAACATGTACGGCCCCACCGAGACCACGGTGTACGCCACCCACGCCGCGTTCGACCGGGAGAGCGCCGCCGCGGCGGGCGCCAGCGTGATCGGCACCACCCTGCCCGACCTGCGCGCCCACGTCCTCGACGCCGCCCTGCAACCGGTACCGCCCGGCGTGCCCGGCGAGTTGTACCTGGTCGGCGAAGGTCTCGCCCGAGGCTACCTCAACCGGCCCGGCCTCACCGCCGAACGTTTCGTCGCCTGCCCGTACGCGACCCCGGGCGAGCGGATGTATCGCACCGGGGACGTGGTGCGCCGGCGCGCGGACGGCGCGCTGGTCTATCTCGGCCGTGCCGACCGGCAGGTCAAGATCCGCGGCTTCCGGATCGAACCCGGCGAGGTCGAAACCGTCCTCGCGGCGCATCCGGACGTGGTTCAGGCCGCCGTCGTCGCCCGCGAGGACCGGCCCGGCGACCAGCGCCTGGTCGCCTACCTCGTCCCGGCCCCGAGCGGTGCGCGGGTCCCGGAACTGCGTGAGCATGCGCGACGGCACCTGCCCGACTACCTGGTTCCGTCGGAGTTCGTGACCCTGGACGCGCTCCCGCTGACGGTGAACGGCAAGCTGGACACGGCCGCGCTCCCGGCTCCCGAGCACCACCCCGGTGCAGCCGGCCGGGCCGTGCGCACCCCCCACGAACAGGTGTTGGGCGAGTTGTTCGCCGAGGTCCTCGGGGTGCCCCGGGTCGGCGCCGACGATTCCTTCTTCGACCTCGGCGGACACTCCCTGCTCGCCACCCGCCTCATTTCCCGCCTCCGCGCGGTGCTGGGCGTCGAGGTCGGGATCCGCACCCTGTTCGAGGCACCCACGCCGGCCGGCCTGGCCGCCCGGCTCGACGCGGCGGGCCGGGCCCGGCCCGGGCTGCGGCCGCAGCCCCGTCCGACGCCGCTGCCGTTGTCGTTCGCCCAGCGCCGCCTGTGGTTTTTGCACCGCATGCACGGCCCCACACCCACCTACCACATCGCCCTCGCGCTGCGTCTGTCCGGGGAACTCGACCCGGCGGCACTGGAGCAGGCCCTGGCGGACGTCGCCGTGCGACAGGAGAGCCTGCGCACCGTCTTCCCGTTGTCCGAGGACGGGCTGCCCTGTCAGCAGGTCCTGGACGAGGCGCGAATCCGTCGGCACCTGGCCCTGGCGGTGACATCCGTCGGCGCGGCGGAGCTGGAGGACCGGCTTGCGTCGGCGGCGCGCCGCGGTATCGACCTGGTGACCGAACCGCCGGTGCGCGCCGAGCTGTTCGCCCTGGCCCCGGACGAGCACGTGCTGTCGTTGGTGGTGCACCACATCGCCGGGGACGGCTGGTCGATGGGCCCACTGGCCCGGGACCTGACGGCGGCGTATACCGCGCGGTGCAGCGGCGAGGCACCCATCTGGACGCCGCTGCCGGTGCAGTACGCCGACTACACCCTGTGGCAGCGGGACCTCCTCGGCGACCCGGCGGATCCCGAAAGCCTGGCCGCCCGCCAACTGGCCTACTGGAGAGAGGCGTTGGCCGGTCTGCCCGAGCAACTCGCGCTGCCCACCGACCGGCCCCGGCCCGCGGAGGCCACCCACCACGGCGCCACCACCGACATCACGCTGGGCGCCGACCTCCATACCGCCCTGCGCGATCTTGCCCGCGCACGCGGGGTGAGTCTGCACATGGTCCTGCAAGCGGGTCTCGCCGCCCTGCTCACCCGCCTCGGTGCCGGGCACGACATCCCCATCGGCACCCCGATCGCCGGGCGCACCGACGAGGCCCTCGACGACCTGGTGGGGTTCTTCGTCAACACCCTGGTCCTGCGTACCGACACCAGCGGCGACCCCTCGTTCGCCGAACTCCTCACCCGGGTCCGCGACATCAACCTGGCCGCCTACGCACACCAGGACCTGCCCTTCGAACGCCTGGTGGAGGAACTGGGTCCGGCGCGCTCACTCGCGCACCACCCCCTGTGCCAGGTGATGCTCGTCCTCCAGAACACCCCCGCGGGGACGATCGAGCTCCCCGACCTGCGGGTGAGTGGCCGGCCGACACCCACCGGCACGGCGCGGATGGACCTGACGCTCAGCCTCACCGAACAACACACCCCCGACGGCGCCCCGAACGGGATCGTCGGCACCGTCGAATACGCCACCGACAGTTTCGACCCCGCCGGCGTCGAGGCGCTGACGGACCGGTGGACGCGCCTGCTGGTGTCGGTGGCGGCCGACCCCGACCGGCCGATCGGCCACGTGGAGATCATGTCGGCACCGGAACGCCGACGCGTGCTCCAGGAGTTCGACCGGACCGCTCCCGCGACGCCGGAACGATCGATGCCGGCACTGTTCGCCGCACAGGTGGCGGAAACACCGGACGCCCTCGCGCTGATCGTGGGCGACGGCGAGCTGACCTATCGGGAGCTGAACGCCCGCGCCAACCGGGTCGCGCACGCCCTGATCGCCCGCGGCATCGGCCCCGAGGACATCGTCGCCCTCGTGCTGCCCCGCTCGGTCGACCTCGTCGTCGCGATCCTGGGCACGGTCAAGGCCGGGGCCGCCCACCTGCCCGTCGACCCCGGCTCCCCGACCGCTCGCATCCGGTCGATGCTCGACGATGCCCACCCCGCGCTCGTCCTCGACCACTCGGACATGGCCACCGTCCTGCGGGAAGAACGCCCGGACACGGACCCGGGCATCGCCGTCGACCCCCGGCACAGTGCCTGTGTCGTCTACGATTCCGACGCCACCGGCCGCCCCGAGGGCATGACCGTCACCCACGCCGGCATCCCGCACCTGGCCGCCACCCGGGCCGAGCAGCTCGGACTCGGCACCGGCAGCCGCGTGCCGGTCTCTCCCGCCTTCGACCTCTGCGTCCGGGACCTGTGCGTCGCCCTGCTGTCCGGCGCCCCGCTGGTGCTCGCCCCGCCGGCCGACCCGCTGTCGCGACCGACGCACGCCGGCATGCCGCCATCGGCGCCGGCCGGCGTGGCCGCACCCGACCGCCCGGTGACCACGCCGGGCGTCGCCGGCGCGGCACGCCCGGCGGGACCGGTGGACCGGTGGGCGCCCGGGCGAGGCGTGATCAACGCCCACGGTTCGACCCAGACGACCGGGTCGGCCACGATGACTGCCCCGCCCGCCCCCGCCGGCTCCGTCCCGCCGCTCGGCCGGCCCGTCGCAGGGATGCGCGCCTACGTGCTGGACGCCGCCCTGCGGCCGGTGCCGCCGGGAGTGATCGGGGAGCTGTACCTCGCCGGGACGGGCCTGGCTCGCGGCTACCTGGGCCGGCCCGGCCGGACCGCCGAACGGTTCGTCGCCTGCCCGTGGGGCCGGCCCGGCGAACGTATGCACCGCACCGGCGACCTCGCGAAATGGCGCCCGGCCGACAACGGACTGGATTTCTGCGGCCGCACCGAAGACCAAGTCGAGATCCGCGGTGTCCGCATCGACCCCGGCAGGATCGAAACCGTGCTGGCGGCCCACCCGGACGTGGACCGAGCCGCCGTCGTCGTCCGCGAGGACCGGCCCGGCGGCAAACGCCTGGTCGCCTACCTGGTTCCCACCGCCGGCCGCAGCGCGCACCCCTGGGACCTGAGGGCGCACGCACGCAAACATCTGGCCGAACACCTGATCCCCTCGACGTTCACGACCCTGGACGACCTGCCGCTGACCACCCACGGCAAACTCGACCGCACCGCGCTCCCCGCACCCGAACACCACCCGGCCGAACACCCGCGAGCGCCACGCACCCCGCAGGAACGTCAGCTGTGCGAACTGTTCGCCGAAACCCTCGACCTCCCGCACGTGTCCGCCGACGACAACTTCTTCGACCTCGGCGGACACTCCCTCCTCGCCACCCGCCTCACCTCCCGCATCCGCGCCGTCCTCGACACCGACGTGGAACTGCGCACCCTCTTCGAAGCCCCCACGCCGGCCGAGCTGGCCGGCCGACTCGACCGGGGGAACCCGGTGCGGCGGCCCGCCCTGGGCCGCGGGCAACGCCCCCGGAACGTGCCGCTGTCCTTCGCCCAGCGCCGCCTGTGGTTCCTGCACCGCCTCGAGGGCCCCAGCCCCACCTACAACATCCCCCTCGCGATGCGCCTGACCGGCAGCCTGAACCGACAGGCCCTGCACGCCGCCCTCGCCGACGTGGCAGCGCGACACGAGAGCCTGCGCACGGTGTTTCCCGTGTCGGAGGACGGAGTGCCCCACCAGCGGGTGCTGGACGCCACGCAGAGCCGCCTCCACCTGCCGCTGCCCGTCACCCGACTCGACGAGACGGACCTTCCGGAGCGGCTCGTCGCCGCCGCCCGGTACTCCTTCGATCTCGCCGTCGAACCGCCACTGCGCGCGGAGCTTTTCGGCATCGGACCGGACGAGCACGTGCTGCTGCTGCTGGTGCACCACATCGCCGGGGACGGCTGGTCGACGGGCCCGCTCGCGCGTGACCTGGCCCGCGCCTACGCCGCCCGGGACCGCGGCGAGGAACCCGCATGGGACCCGCTGCCGGTCCAATACGCCGACTACACCCTGTGGCAACACGATCTGCTCGGCGACCCGGCCCATCCCGACAGTCTCGCCGCCCGCCAACTCGCCCACTGGAAACAGGCATTGAACGGCCTGCCCGACCAGCTGCCACTACCCGTCGACCGCCCCCGCCCCGCAGCCGCCACCCACCGCGGCGAGCACCTCGCCGTCGAACTCGACGCCGGACTGCACGCCGCCCTGACCGATCTGGGCAGACGCCACGGCGCGAGCCTGTTCATGGTCCTGCACGCCGGGCTCGCCGCCCTGTTCACCCGCCTGGGCGCAGGCACCGACATCCCGATCGGCAGCCCCATCGCCGGACGCACCGACCAGGCCCTGGACGACCTCGTCGGCTTCTTCGTCAACACCCTCGTCCTGCGCGCCGACACCTCCGGCGACCCCACGTTCGCCGAACTCCTCGCCCGCGTACGCGACAACGCTTTGACCGCGTACGCCCACCAGGACCTGCCGTTCGAGCAACTGGTGGAAGAACTCAACCCCGCCCGGTCGTTGTCCCGACACCCGCTCTTCCAGGTGCTGCTCGGCCTCCATCACGCACCGGCGCACGAGTTCGCCCTGCCGGGACTGCGCACCACCGCCGTGCCGCTGGACACCGGAACCGCCCGGGTCGACCTCGCGTTCGGCCTGGCGGAACGCTACGGTCCCGACGGCGATCCCGCCGGTGTGGACGGCACGCTCGAGTACGCCACCGACCTGTTCGACCGGTCCACGATCGAGACACTGACCGCACGATGGACCCGACTGCTGCGGGCAGCCGCAGCCGATCCCGACACACCCATCGGCCGCATCGACCTGCTCTCCCCGGATGAGCGACACACGCTGCGGTCCGGCACCGGGGGGCCCGAGGCGGAGGACGAGGCGGAGGACGAGGGTGTGCCGTGGGCCGCCCTGCCCGAACTGTTCGCCCGGCAGGCGCGGGCCACGCCGGACGCGCCCGCCGTGATCGCCGGCGACACCACCGTGACCTACCGGGAACTGGACGAGCGTGCGAACCGCCTTGCACACGCCCTGCTCGAGCGTGGGGTACGACCGGAGAACACGGTGGCGGTCCTGCTGGAACGCTCCCTCGACCTGGTCGCGGCCCTGCTGGCGGTCGTCAAGGCCGGAGCGGTCTACGTGCCGCTGGACTCGCGGTTCCCGTCCTCCCGCATCGACCTGATCATCCGCCGGACCGGCGCGGTGCTGCTGCTGAACCCCGACACGCTGACCACGCTCGAACAGGGCAACCACAACGACGCCGACCCGGACCTCGCCTGCCATCCCCGCCGGCTCGCGTACGTGATGTTCACCTCCGGATCGACCGGCGAACCCAAGGGCATCGCCGTCACCCACCACGACGTGGCCGCGCTGGCACTGGCCCCCACCTGGCGCGGCGGCGCCCACGAGCGGGTCCTGGCACACTCGCCCACCGCGTTCGACGCCTCCACCTACGAACTGTGGACACCCCTGCTCAACGGCGGCACCGTCGTCCTCGCCCCACCCGGCCCCCTCGACGTCGACACCCTCCACCGGGTTCTCACCCGGCACGCGGTGACCGCCGTGTTCCTCACCTGCGGACTGTTCCACCTGATCGCCGAACAACAACCGCACTGCCTCGCCGGCGTGCGCGAAGTGTGGACCGGCGGCGACGTGGTCTCCCCCTCCGCCGTCGCCCGGATCCGGCAAGCCTGTCCCGGCACACTGGTCGTACACGTCTACGGCCCCACCGAGACGACCACGTTCGCCACCCAGCACCGGGTCGGACCCGTCGTCGCCACCGATCGGCCGCTGCCGCTGGGCCGTCCCATGCCCGGCATGCACGTCTGGGTCCTCGGCCCCACCCTCGACCCGCTGCCGCCGGGAGTGACCGGCGAGCTGTACCTGGCCGGCCCCGGCGTCGCCCGCGGCTATCTGAACCGCCCGGCCCCGACCGCCGAACGGTTCGTGGCCTGCCCGTTCGCTGCGCCCGGGGAACGTATGTACCGTACGGGCGACCTCGCCCGATGGCGCGCCGACGGCGCGGTCCTGGAATTTCGCGGACGAGGCGACCGGCAGGTCAAGATCCGCGGGTTCCGCATCGAACCCGGCGAGATCGAAGCCGTGCTCACCGCGCACCCCGGCGTGGCCCAGGCCGCCGTCACCACCCCCGAGGACCGACACGGCGACAAACGCCTCACCGCCCACTTCGTGCCCACCCGGGGCGAGAGCCCGACGGCCCCACAACTGCGCGCGTACACGCGACGGCACCTGCCCGAGTACATGGTTCCCTCGGCGTTCGTCCTCCTCGACGCCATGCCGCTGACCCCCAACGGCAAGCCGGACCGCACGGCGCTGTCCGCCCTCGCCCTCGAACACCGGCCGAACGCCGAGGACGACACCCGCACAACTCCACGAACCCCCCACGAGCAGGTCCTCGCCGAACTGTTCGCGGAGATTCTGGAGGTGCCGGCCGTCGGGACCGACGACTCCTTCTTCGACCTCGGCGGCCACTCCCTCCTCGCCACCCGCCTCATCTCCCGAATCCGCGCCGTCCTCGGCGTCGACATCGCACTCGGCGCCCTCTTCGAGACACCCACCCCGGCCGGCCTGGCCCGGCGATCGGGGACGGGTCGCCCCGGCGACGTCCTGGAGGTGGTACTGCCGCTGCGCCCGCACGGAAGCCGGCTGCCGCTGTGGTGCGTTCATCCCGCCGGCGGCGTCGGCTGGGTGTACGGCGGGCTGTTGCGCCACCTGCACCCGCAGCAACCCGTGTACGCGCTGCAAGCCCGTGGCCTGACCCGCCCGGAACCGGCGCCCGCCTCGGTCGAGGAGATGGCCGCCGACTACCTGGAACAGATCCGCAAGGTGCAGCCGGAGGGGCCGTACCAGTTGCTCGGCTGGTCCGCCGGCGGACTGATCGCGCACGCCATCGCCACCGAACTGGCCACGCACGGCGAGCACACGGCGCTGCTGGCCGTTCTCGACGCCTACCCCCTGTACACGATCTCCCCCGACGAATCGACCCTCCACCGCGGCGCGGAGCACTTGGCGCTCGTACTCGACTGCGACCCGGGCACCTTCACCCCCCAGCCGGTGACCTACGACGGGCTCGCCCGGGTGCTGCGCGAACGAGGGCATGTCCTGGCCGGTCTACAGCCGCACCAACTCGCCGCCGTCGCGGCCGTGTTGGATCACAACGCGGTGGCGGCGCACACGTTCACCCCCGGCGTGCTCGACGGGGACATGCTGCTGTTCAAGGCCACCATCGAGCGCGATCCGCGCCTTCCCGAGCCCACGGCGTGGCGCCCGCACGTCAGCGGACGGATCGAGGTCCTCGAGATCGCCGCCCGCCACAACGGGCTGATGCAACCGGACGCGCTCGCCCGGATCGGCCCCGCCCTGGCGACCCGCCTCGACCGGATCGCCGCGACCCTCCCGGCCGGTACACCGGACCCCGACCCCGACCCCGCTCCCGCCGGCGCACCGGCACCGGCAGCGCACGACCGAAAAGAGCCGAAATGACCCACACGACCAACCCCTTCGAAGACCACGACGCCACCTACGTCGTCCTGGTCAACGACGAGAACCAGCACTCACTGTGGCCCGCAACCCTGGACGTACCCGCCGGATGGACCGTGGCGCATCCCGAGGACAGCCGCCGGGCCTGCCTCGACCACATCGAACGCACCTGGACCGACATGCGCCCACAAAGCCTGATCAACGCCATGAACGCCATGAACGCCCAGGAGCGATAGCACAGCAGCAGCCGCTCGCGTGCGTCCACGCCGGCACTCACCTGGCGACCTCGTTGGTGAAGCGGGGCGAGCACACGGCGGCGTGGGACCCGCGCCGCATCCCGCATCACCACCACGGGCATCGCGTTCTGTAGTTGAATGAACCCGTTCGCTTGTCGTCTCGGGTGAGGACTCGATGGTGCGCAGGATCGCGATCGTGGGCGCGGGGCAGGCGGGCCTGCATCTGGCGCTGGGTCTGCAGGCGAGCGGCTACCAGGTGACGCTGGTCGCGGCGCGAACTCCGGACGAGGTCCGCGCGGGCCGTGTGTTGTCGACGCAGGCGATGTTCGGCCCGGCTCGCCGGATCGAGCGGGACGCGGGGCTGAACCTGTGGGAGGACGCCGCACCGCTGGTCGACACGATGCGATTCACCCTCGTCGACCCGGCCGGCACCCCCGCCCTGGAGTTCTCGGCTGTGTTGGACGACGGCCAACAGTCGGTGGACCAGCGGGTGAAGACGGCCGGTTGGCTGGAACTGTACGAGCAGCGCGGCGGCACGGTGCTCTACCGCACCGCCGACCGTGCCGAGGTCGCGCGGCTCGCCGACACCCACGACCTCACCGTCATCGCCACCGGACGCGGCGACCCGGCCGCCCTGTTCACACCCGACCCGTCCCGCACCCGGTTCGACCGGCCGCAGCGCACCCTGGCATGCGTCTACCTGCACGGCGTCGACCAGGGCGATCACCCCGGGGCGGTCCGCGTCTACGCCATCGCCGGCGGCGGCGAACTGTTCCTGCAACCCGCCCTCACCCTGTCCGGGCCGTGCACCATCCTGCTCTGGGAGGCCCACCCGGGCGGCCCGACCGACCGGTTCGCCGACCGACCCGACCCCGACACCATGCTCCGCCGCTCCCTCGACCTGATCCGCCACCACGTGCCGTGGGAATACGACCTGTGTGCCCGCGCCGAACCCACCGACCCGGCAAGCACCCTCTACGGCGCGGTCACCCCCGTCGTTCGCCACCCCGTCGCCGGTACCGTCCCCGGCCGACACGTGCTCGGCATGGCCGACGTCACCGTCCTCAACGACCCCGTCACCGGACAAGGGGCCAACAACGCGGCCCGCTGCGCCGCGGTGTACCTGCGGGCGATCCGCGACCGCGGCGACGCCCCGTTCGACACCGTGTGGATGCACGACACGCACGCCACGTTCTGGGAACACGCCTGCCACAGCGTCGACTTCACCGCGCTGATGCTCGCCGCCCCGCCCGCCGACCACGTACAACAGGTCCTGGCCGCAGCCGCCGCCCACCCGCGCGTGGCGGACCGCTTCGCCTACGGCTATGCCGACCCCGCCGACCTGCGCGACTGGCTGCTCGACGCGGACCTCACCCGCGACTACCTGACCGCGGTCGCCGCCGCACCCTAGTTTCGTGCCCGGCCTCGCCTCTGCGGCTGGTATCAGGTGGTACCTTGGCGCCATGGCCAAGACCCAGGTGAACGTGCGGATGACCGACGAGACCGCCGAGATGGCGCGTCAGGCGGCCGAGACCCGGCACATGCCGCTCAACGATTACATCGAACAGCTCGTGCGACGCGACAACGACGGGGTGCGCGAGCGGTTTCTGGAGGGCGCCCGCGAGGTGATCGTCGGTTACGGCGACCTCATCGAGGAACTGGCTGCCCCCCGGTGACCCGACCCGATGTGAACGTCGACCTGGCCTGGATCCTCGAGGTCGCCCGCGAGGCGGGGGAGAACGACCCGGCCCCCGAGGACTACGGTCTGCCCATCGCCGCCGTCGCCCGGCACCAGGCGGTCCTGGCCGGACAGGACGTCTACACCGGCCCGTTCGTCCGCGCGGCCGCCCTGTGCCAACTCCTGGGCCGCGTCGTCTGGTTGGAACGCTCCAATATGACGGTCGCGGTCGCGGTCGCGCACGGATACCTCACCGCGTGCGGGATCACCACCAAACTCGGCCGCGCCGAAATCACCGCCCTGGTCACCGAACTACGCAAGGACACCTGCACCGTTCCCGACATCGCCGCCGTCCTCAGAACCTGGACCGGCTGAACCACGGCAGGCGGCCGGGCGAGCACGCAGGACGCGAGCCGGAACCCACGCAGGACCCGAGTGCCGGAGTGTCCTTGGCGGCCGGTAGGAAGAGACCATGTTCAGTAGTGACGATGTCGGGGCCGTCGCCCGACAGATGACGAACGCCTTCGTCGGGACCTGGACCGCGGAGGACATGCGCGATCTGGTCGACCGGCTGGGCTGGGAGTGGGCCGGGGAGTCGGATGGCCATGTTCGGGTGGTGACCGGGCTTCCGGGTGGGGATGCGGTGCTCGTGCCCGTTGGTGCGAGGGCTCGTGCGTGGGCTCCGCTGCAGGACTACTTGGAGCTGGTGGTCCCGGTGAGCCGGCCGGCTCCCGAACCGCGGCTGCAGGCGGAGGAGTTCGGGCGGATCGCGGACGCGGTGCGCAAAGTGCACGGGAACGCGACGTACGTCGGGGCCCACGGGCTGAGCGGCCCGTCCGGATTGCGTCTGGATCCCACCTGGGGCAGGCCGTTCCTGCGCCGGCGCCGGGATCGAGTGACGCTGGAACTGCGGGCCGGGGCGGCCGGGCCCGAACTCGTCCTGCAGGCCGGCCAGGTGTGGGAGTCCTGGTACGCGCGGTCCGGACAAGGGTTCGTCGGGACCCTGGAGGACTCCGGGCGACCGCTGGACCACCCTCGCCGGGAGAATGCCGACAGCTGGGACGGCCTCGGCAGTGCTCTGGGCGCATTCCTGCGAACGCTTCCCGCCGAGACCCTGGCTACCGGCATGACGCAGAACATTCCCCGGTACGGGCGGCTCGCCGGCGGCAAGGGGCCGCTGCTGTTCGGCATCGTGTGCGAGGGCCATCTGTATGTCTCGTACACCGAGTACCTCGTCGGCGAGGCGGCCCGCGGAGCGAACGCCCGCGCCCTCGGCTGGACTCCCGTCGAGTCGCTGCCACCGGAGCACCCACAGCGCCGGCTCTTCGGGGATTCCCCGTGGGTCCTCGACGCCGGCGGTCCCGGAGAGGTGAAGCCCACCGAGATCGCGGCGCTGATCGTCCGCACCGCCCGTGCCGCCGGGGTCGAGTCCCCCGGCGGGCTGATGATCGGCGGCGAGGCGAGGTACCGAGGGCCGTATCGGGTCCGGTTCCCCGGTCTCCCGATGCCCGAATGTTGACCGCGCCGGTCCCGGCGGACGCGAGGCACGTCAACAGGGGACCGGGCCGGCGGCGATCGCCGTGCAGGTGTGCCGGGCCCGGCCTCCGAACCGACGACGGCTCCGGCCTCCTGCACCGCGGTGCAGCGCGGGATCGTCCGGGCTGGCGAGTGACCGCGGTCGGGGTGCCGCAGGCGGCGGTCACTGCGGGGTGAGTCGTTCCGGCAGCGCGGCCCTCGCCTGGGCGGTCTCCGCTGGGCAGTTCCCCGGCTACACCCAGCCGCGCCGCGCCGCCTGTACCCCGGCCTGGAAGCGGTTCTCCGCGCCCAACTCGTCGAGGAGCACCCGCATTCGCCGGCGCAGGCTCCGGGTGCTGGTGCCCAGTTGCCGGGCGATCGTCTCGTCCTTGAGTCCGGACAGCAGCAGGTTCAGGATCCGCCGGTCCTCCGCGTCGAGTGGGTCGCACTCCTGGGGGCCGGCGGCGGTGAGTGGGACGGCTTGGGTCCACAGTCGTTCGAACAGGGTGACCAGGGCGTCGACGAGGGTGGTGCCCCGGATGACCACGCTGCGGGTGATGGGCGAGTCGAGGTACAGGGGCAGCAGGGCGATCCGGCGGTCGGCGACGGACATCTTCAACGGGACGCCGGCGAGGACCCGGGCCTCTTCGCCGGCCTGCGACAGGCCGGTCACGTCGTCCAGGTTGCCGGGTATCTCGAACGACTCGGGGGCGTAGATCGTGCGGTAGCGGACCCCGCGGCCCAGGAGGGTGTGTTGGAGCGGGTTGCCGTGGGCAAGGACGTACGGCGGCCGGTCCAGGCTCATGATCTCCTCGGTGGCCTCCTGCTGGAGCCGGGCGAACCACCGGCCGAGTTCGTCGGCGCTGGTCAACAATTCGACGCCCTCGCCGGGGCGGGCGGTCTCGCCGAGCGCGCGGTAGACGGCCTCGAGTTCGGCGGCCGTCTCGGTGACCCTGCCGAGGTCGGCGTGGGCGTTGCGGACCAGGGCGGCGAGGGCGGCGGTCGGGCTGACGGCCGCCCACCGGGTGGGGCGGCCCGAGAGTCGGCTGACCAGACCGTGGCCGCGCAGCCGGGCGAGGGCCGAATGCAGCCGCTCGGTGCCCCAGCCGGTGCGCTCCGCCAAGTCGCGCACGGTGACCGGCGGTCCGGCCAGAACGGTGCGGTAGACCCGCTCGTCGAAGGGCGCGACCCCGACGGCACCGAACACGAGTTCGTCATCTTCCATGGCGAGCGAGCATGGCCGATTCCGGCGCCGGCCGCAATCGGCCACCGGCCACACCTGGCCAACCGTCGGGATGCGCGACTACAAAGAGCACACCACCGGCCCCATGGGAGACCGAATGTTCAACGCACAGCATTCACGGTCGGGTTCAGCGAAGCTGTCCCGGCGCCGACTATTCCTGATCGCCGCGGTGGCCTTCGGCACCGTGTTCGGCACGTTCGGCGCGGCGCCCGCCGGAGCGGAACCAGCGGCCCCCGCCGACCCGCCGACGACCCTGGCCACCCGAGGCAACGAGTGGCGGCAGGTCGGCCCGAACGGCAGCGGCGGCAAACTGGCATTCACCCCCGCCCGGCCCGAACGGGCCTACGTACAGACCCCGATCGGCAACGTCGTCTTCCGATCCGACGATCGGGGCACCACCTGGCAGCAGAGCAACGAACTGCCCGTGAACGCCACGGACGCCGGCGGCGTCGCGGCCAGCCCGCGCCAGGCCGACGTAGTGTTCGCCGGCGGTCAGGAGAAGGACCACTGGCGCGGGTACGTGCTGCGCAGTACCGACGCCGGAAAAACGTTCACTCAGGTGCTGGACACCCCTGGCCGAGTCAGCGGCGTCGTGTTCGACCCGAGCGGCGCGCGGCTGTACGCCGCGGCTGCCGACGGCGTGCACATCACCACCGATCACGGCAACACCTGGCGGCTGCTGGCCGGTTCCCCCGCCGACGCGCGGAACCCGAAGTTCGCCGGCGCCGACCTGTACTTCACGTCCGGCGCCGATGTCTGGGTGCTCCGCCAGGGTGCGCGGACCCCGGTGAAGCTGTCCCGCCCCGGCTCGACCGGCGCGGGTGTCGATCAGTTCACCGGCACCGGCGGCACCCTGGTCGCCAGGGGTGACCTGGCGGTTGCGCAGGTCTCCACCGACCGGGGCGCGCACTGGCGGGCGCTGCGCGGGCCGTGGGGCACCGACGTGGTGGTCCTGGCCGCGCTCGTGGACGGTTCGGGCCGGCTGCACATCCAGGTCAACCAGTCCACCGGCGAGATGCAGCAATGGGGCAGCCGCGACAACGGCCGCACCTGGCACGCCGAGGCGGGCCTGGCCCGCATCGACCTGTACGAGAACACCGGCACCTTCCCCGGACGGCCCGGCACGGACGTGATCTCGGCCGGTGCGGGCATCTACACCACCGACGACCACCAGTCCTTCCGCCGGATCGGGGTGCCCGGCGCCGAAGTGTTGTCGCTGGCCGTCGCCCGGGGCACCTCGGGCCCGGCGATCGTCGCGGGCACCATGACCGGCAGCTACCAGTCGACCGCGCCACTGAAGAACCGGCTGCCGCGCGGATACCAGGAATGGGGTTTCTCCGGCACCGCGCCGCACACCTTCGGCAACCGGGTCGACGGCCTGGCCACCGATCCGTCGAACCCTTCGACGGTGTACCGGGTACGCAACACCTGCAACTCCGAACAACCCTGCTTCTACCTGGAGAAGTCGACCGACGCGGGCCTGCGGTGGACCACCATCCAGACCGCCGTGCCGGGCAAGGCACTCGGCATCGTGGTCAGCCCCAGTGACCCGAAGCGGCTGTATGTCGCCACCCACTCGCCGTCGGCCGTATACACCAGCAACGACGGCGGCGAGTCCCTCGTCCAGAACGGACACGACGACCTGAACGGCTTCACCAGCGTCGCCGTCGACCCGGTCAACCCCGACAGCGCCTGGCTCGGCGGCCCGGACGGGCTGTTCCGCACCACCGACGGCGGCGTCACCCTGCGCAAGGTCCTCGACGGCTGGGTGAGCGCGATCGCGCTGAACCCGAAGACCCCGGGCCACGCGATCGTCGCCGCCAAGGACGCGATCTACGTGAGCACCGACAACGGGGAGCACCTGACGAAGGTGGCCACCGACCTGACCGGCTACCTGAGTTCGCTGGCCTTCACCCCGGACGGCTCGACGGTGTTCGCGGGCTCGCACGAATACGTCACCCCGGCGCTCGGGGTGCTCCGCAGCACCGACGGCGGCCGGACCTGGGGCTCGATCACCAGGAACCTGCCGGAGCCGTCGGTGTCGTCGCTGACCGTGTCGGCCGACGGCCGGTGGCTGTTCGCTGGGACGACCTACGGGAGCGTGCACCGACTGGCGGTGTGACCACACACCAGGCGCGCCGCCCCGGTCCGAACACCCGGACAGGGGCGGCGTCGTGGGCGGGCGACCGCGGCCCGGCGCGGCTGCGCGCCACCGCGCGGACCGGGTGAGGGCGGCGGCCGGCGGTGTCTCGAGGTCCCCGCACACGCCACGGGCCGAGGGGATTCGTACCCAGTCGAGGCTCGGGCGGGGTGGGGCCAGGCCCACCGGGCCCCGGGGCGCAGCGCCATCGTCGCGCCGTCGAATCCGCGACACGCTGGACGCGCAGCCCACGAAACGGAGTGTCGTCATGAAGAAACCCACGCGCCGGGCCGTCCTGCGCGGCGGCGCGCTCGCCGCGGTCGTCCTCGGCGCACCCGGCCCGGCGTTCGCCGCCGGACCCGCGCCGCAGGCCGATCCCGACACCGTCGACCGCCGCCGATTCCCGTTCCTGGAGGGCGCGTTCACCCCTCAGCGGGAGGAGGTCACCGCCTTCGACCTACCCGTCACCGGTCGTCTGCCGCGCGCGCTCGACGGCCGCTATCTGCGTAACGGCCCCAACGTTCTGGGCCTCGACGATCCCAGGGCGCAGCACTGGATGTTGGGCGCGGGAATGGTCCACGGGGTCCGGCTGCGCGACGGTCGCGCCGAGTGGTACCGCAGCCGCTGGGTCCGTTCCGCCGATGTCGCGGCCAAGCTCGGCGAACGATACCGAGGTCCCCAACCGCCCCCCGCCGAGGACTTCGCGGGCAACACCCACGTGATCGGGCACCGCGGACGTGTGCTGGCGCTCCAGGAGGGCGGGCCGCTGCCCTACGAACTCGACGGCGACCTGAACACCGTCGGGCCGTGCGACTTCGACCGTACCCTCGACGGATCCTTCGCGGCACACCCCAAGTTCGACCCGTACACCGGCGAACTCCACGCGGTCACCTACGCCATCGAGTGGGACCATGTGCGCCACATCGTGCTGGACCGGGCCGGACACGTGGCCCGAACCACGCGCATCCCCGTGGCGGATTCGCCGATGATGCACGACTTCGGCCTCACCGAGAAGTACGTCGTCCTCTTCGACAACCCCATCACCTTCGATCCCGAGGCCGCCCGTGCCGGGGCCCTCGTGCCCTACGCCTGGAACGATCGACACCCCGCCCGGGTCGGCCTGTTGCCACGGGCCGGCGGCCCGACCACATGGTTCGACATCCCGCCGTTCTACTTCTCGCACACGCTCAACGCCTACGACGACGGCGGGCGCGTCGTCGTCGACTTCACGAGCATGCCCGCGCCCTTCGAGGTCGCCGGCCGCGGCCTCGGCGGTCCGGCCGCGGCCGGACCACCCTCGCTCCATCGCTGGACGATCGACCCCGTGCGCGGCGTCGTGCGGACCGAGCGAGTCGACGATCGCCCGCAGGAGTTCCCCCGGATCAACGACGCATACGCCGGGAGGCGTCACCGATACGGCTACACCGCGGCGTCCGTCGACCTGTTCCGCGCCTACGGGCCGACGGTGGGCGAGACCGGTGTCCGAGCGGGCAACGCGCTCGTCAAGCACGACCTGCTGCGCGGTACGACACAGGTGCACCGACTCCCGCGCGGCGCCGACGCGAGCGAGCCGGTGTTCGTCCCGGCCGAGCCGGGCGCGGGCGTCGGTCCGGCGACACCCGCGCACGCGCGACCCGCCGAGGACGACGGCTACGTCCTCGCGTACGTGAACCGTCCCGAACGCGACGGCACCGACCTCGTCGTCCTGTCCGCGCAGGATTTCACCGGTGAGCCAATCGCCCGCGTGCACCTCCCCGTCCGGGTGCCGCTCGGCTTCCACGGCAGTTGGATACCGACCGAGTGAACCGGGCGGACACGAGGCTCGGGCGATTCCGCAGTCGCGGGAGATCGTGTCGCGAGCCCCGAGCCGGTGCAGCGATTCCGCGCTGCCGTCGGCGTCGGCGGCCGAGGCCACGCCACGGCACGCACCGAGCCGCCACCCGACCCGACCGGCCGTGACCGGATCGGTCCGCATCCGGACCCGATGCGGCCTGTCGCCGCCCCGGCCGTGCCGGTCAGGCTTGGGGGCATGACCCGAGCACTGATCGTCGTCGATGTCCAGGAATCCTTCCGTGCCCGCCCGCTGTGGGAGACCATCTCCGACCCGAGGATCGCCGACCGAGTGGACCGACTGGTCCGGCTCGCCCGTCGGGCCGGGGACCTGGTGGTGTGGGTGCTGCACTCCGAGCCCGGCAGCGGCGATGTCTTCGACCCCGCCCTCGGCCAGGTCCGGGTGCTGGAGGAACTGCGGTGCGAGGACGGGGAACCGCTGATCCACAAGAGCTCGCACAACGCCTTCACCACCACCAACCTGCAGCAACTCCTCACCGAGCGCGGCGTCCGCGAACTCACCGTCTGTGGCATCCGCACCGAGCAGTGTGTGGAGACCACCACCCGCGTCGCGAGCGACCTCGGCTACTCGGTCACCCTCGTCATCGACGCCACCGCGACCAACCCCATCCCGCACCGGGACGCGCCCGCCGACCGCAGTGTCGCCGAACTGCTGGCCGACCCCCGCACCCTGGGCACCGAGGAGATCATCCGGCGCACCGAGTACGCGCTCGCCGGCCGCTTCGCCACGATCACCACCGTCGACGAACTGGAAGCCGCGGCCGCGTCCGGGGCATGATGACCGGATCGTGAACCACATCGTCTTCTTCCTCGTGCCCGGAGTCCATCTCCTCGATCTGGCCGGCCCCGCGCAGGCCTTCTCGACGGCCGCGGACTTCGGGCACCCGGCCACGCTCAGTTACATCGCCGAGCGGACCCAGGTCCCCACCGCCCAGGGACTGCCGCTGGTGGCCCGACTGGACTGGCCCGAGCTCGGCCCCGAGGACCTGATCGTGGTGCCCGGCTGGCAGGCACCCACCCTGGCCGCCGGCCCCGCCATCGGTGCGGCCTCCCTGCAGGCCCTTCGAGACCACCATGCCAGGGGCGGCACCGTGGCCAGCGTCTGCGCCGGGGCCGAGGCCCTCGGCCGGGCCGGCCTGCTCGACGGCCGCCGCTGTACCACCCATCACGACCTGCAGGACGAACTCGCCCGACGCCATCCCAGGGCGATCGTGGTCCGCGACGTCCTGTTCACCACCGACGACCGGGTGGTCACCTCGGCCGGCATCGCCAGCGGCATCGACCTGGCCTTGCATCTGATCGCCACCCGGCACGGCCCGGCCGTCGCCGCCCGAGTGGCCCGGGACATGGTCGTCTACGCACGACGCAACGGCGACGAACCGCAGACCAGCGCGATGTTGCGGCACCGCTCCCATCTCGACGAGACCGTACATCGCGCCCAGAACCTCATCGACGCCCACTTCGACCGATCGCTGACCCTGCCCACCCTGGCCGCGGCCGTGGGCGTCAGCGAACGCACCCTCACTCGCCTGTTCAGCCGTGCCACCGGCGGCCTCACCCCGCTGCGCTACCAGCAGACACTCCGCCTCGAACGTGCCCAACACCTGATCGGCCACGGCGCGACGGTCGACGCCGCCGCCCGCTCGGTCGGCTTCGAGGACCCACGCATGTTGCGCCGCCTGCGCGCTCGCGCGACCTGACCGGTCGAGGACGCGGGACCACGTCCCGCACCGATGCCGTTTGTCGCCGCTGTGGCTCGGGCAGGCACGCAGGTGCCGACCGGCTGTGCAGCGCAGCCGGCGGGTCGAAGTGGGGGATGGCGTGGGCAAGTTACCCGGGGCAGGTTCGGTATCCGTGTCGGATGTGCTGATGCACGATGTGTTGTTCGCGTCCGGGATCCCGGTGGACGTCGGATCGCCCCAGCCGGTCGCGGTGTTCCGCAACCCGGCCCGGGGGCGGGCATGGGATCGGCTGGAGGCGTTGGTGATCGGCGCCGCGGATCCGGTACGCAAGGTCCGTCACGTGGTCCGCGACCCCGAGGCGGCGCACGGCTGGTCGGTGTCGGAGGTGACGTTCGGCCTGGACGCGGCGCCCGTCGAGATCGTCGCCTGCGTCTGGGACTCGACGGTGTGGTGCCTCATGCTCACCGACCGGGGGAAGGCATACCGGTCCCGACTCCAACCGGACGGGACCTGGCATCGGGCCCAGCCGCTGGGGCCGGGCGTCTTCGCGTCGCTGGAGACATCGTTCGACGGCCGGACGCGGCCGTTCGTCTACGCACGCACCCGCGCCGACGCGGCCAACGTCGTGTGCTTCACCGCGCCGACGTGGCAGGCCAGGTCGGTCGAAATGCCGAACGAGCGCCTGGTGTCGGGGACCCGCAAGTCCGGGGGAGCACGAGAGTACCTGTTCGGCGCCGCCATGGTAGGCGAGAGCAACGTCGTCGACCTGGGCGTGGTGGGGCCGCGCGCCGAAGACTCGCACGTGTACCGGGTCGCGTCCCAGCCGGGCAAGCGTCCGCGCCAGGTCGTGGAGCTGTCCTGCAACGACGACGGCGACCAGGCCACGGTGCTGGTGCTCAACACGGACGGCTCCTTCTCCACCGGCACGTTCGGGTCCGCCTGGGCCACTCGTCCCCTGGAGCCCGCGGGGATTCCCGGCCTGCCGGCCGACGTCACGTTCACGCGGGTGCTCTCGTACCTCAGCCGCGAGGGGACCTCCGCCAAACCCCTGCTGTTCCGTGATCTGTACGCCGTGGACAACCACCATCGACTGTGGGTGATCCGCCGCGCCCGAGACGGGTCGGACGCCTGGCACACTCCCGCGCCGATCGACGACAACGTCGGCGGGATCGCGGCCACGGGCGGATACCTGGGTGAGACCGCGCTGTTCTCCTACGCACCCGACGGCGGACACCTGCGCCTGGACATCCGGGACGGGCGGACCGGTCACTGGCGCGGCGTGCACGTCCTGCCGCCGAACGACGGGCGGAAACTGTACGAGGGCGCCTTCCACCGCGTGGAGGCGCTGGTGTGCGATGCCGCCGGGGTGCCGCTGCCCCTGCACCCGGTCACCCTTGCCGCGCACGGAGCCTCGACGGACTGCGAGGTGTTCTGGAACGACCCGAGGCACCACGGACCGCCGCTCATGCACACCATCGGCGCCGCGCCCACCGCGCTGATCACCGACGCCGAGGGGCGGGTGACGCTGACGCTGCGGGCGGACACCCTCGCGGCACCCGAACTGCTGCTCAAAGCGGACGACTTCGCCTGCCGAATACGACCGGGCGCGAAAGTGCTGGCCTACCTCAACGGCACCGGCACGCTGCGCGAGAGCGACCCCCGGGGGCCGCTCACCCACTTCGACCGCAAAGGCGTGGCCCTCGCCGCGGCCGGGTTCGTCACCCCCGGCACCGGCAGCGCTGCGCTCGCGCGGTGCGCCGCCACGGTCGGCGAGATCGCCGCCCACGGTCTCGCCACATCACCGAAACCGGCCGCACCGCACCGGGCCCCGGCCGACATCGTCGCGTATTCGGGACTCCTGGAGGGACTCGGCCATCTGGCCGGAGACCTGTGGCAGGGGGTCAAGCACGGCCTGGTCCAGGTCGGCAAAGTGTTCAAGGAAGGTAAGGACTGGGTCTGTCGGGAACTGACCGTGCTGGGCCGCGAACTGGACCACGACGCCCGTTTGGTGGTCGAGGGCGTCGAGACCGCGACGCATGCGATCGTCTCCGTACTGCACCGGATCGGGGCCGAAGCCACCAAGATCATGCACTGGCTCACCGCGCTCTTCCACTTCAAGGACATCTGGGAGACCAAGATGGCCGTGGAGGAGGCATTCCGTCGGGCCGGCACGATCCTCGGCAAGACGATCACCTCCGTCAAGGACGACGCCGACCAATGGCTGGCGAAGCAGGAGAACGAGCTTGCCGGCGCCTTGGACAAGCTCAAGGCGGAACTGACGGGAGTCACGATCAACGGCACGAGATCCGGTCTCGCGTCGTCCCACCCGGGTCTCACGCAGGCGGGCTCCGACCCACAGTCGCGGTGGTTCACCGGCAAGGTCCACAACGCCGGTGCCCCCGATCTGCCCGCGCTCTCCGGTGGCAGTGCCGACCTCGTCGGCATGGTGGCGGGGATCGCGACAAGATTTCAGGAGGAGACAAGCCGGTTGTTCGAGCTCCTGGAGCCGTTGCTGCGCGCTCCGGGCGGCTTGGCCGCGATGGACCTCGCGGACCTCGTCGAGCGGCTCAAGGCCTTCGTGATCGCCCTGATCCGGCTTGTCAGGACAGTGGCCGTCGACATTCTCACGCTGTTGGAGAGCGGGCTCGGGGAGCTCACCTCGACCACGTCCGAGCCGCTGGACTGGGGCCCGCTCGCCGCCCTGTGGGCGTGGATGGCCAAGGCCGCGGGACACGAACACGACACCAGGCTCAGCTTCGGCGGCGTGCTGGCCCTGCTGATCGCCTTCCCCGCCACGATCGGCTACAAGATCGTGACCGGCCGATCCGATGCGCGCCTGTTCCCCGATGGCAGGCTTCCGGGGCAGTCGGAGCCCGCTTCCCCCGCCCACGTTGCCGCTGCCGAGCACGCCACCCCGTACGTCGGGGCAACCCCGCCCGCCGCGGCCAAGTACTGCAATGGCGCAGCCGGCTTCGCCACCATCGTCCAGGCTATCCCACTGGCCTGGCTCGACGTCCTCGATCCGCAGGATCCGAATCCGGTCACCAAGTGGCTGCCCACGGGCGTCTCCTTCATCGGTCTGGTCATCGCCGGCCTCACCGCCGTCGGATCATTGCCCGACGCCACCGGCTTGAACGCCCTGAAGACGGACATGCTGCTCGATGCCGGGCTTGTCGCGGGACCGGTCTGCACGGCCCTCGGATACCTCGCCACCATTTGCGCGACCTTCGTCCCGGGTGCCCTGTGGGGCACGATCGCCCCGCTCTTCGTCACGTTCTCCGGCGTCTGCGCCCTGGCCTGGGTCAGCTGGGCGGTCGCCCGGAAGAACGTCTCCGGAGGATTGCCGATCGCCGGCGCGTTCGTCGGTACCCTGCCGCCGCTGTTCGGATTCCTGAGTCTGCCCGCGCTCGCCGACACCGAGTGGGTGCGCGCCGTGCACGCAGCCATCGATTACCTCGGTAACGGGTCGTGCGGCGGCATCACCATGGTCGACGCGCTTTCCCCCAAGACGATCGCCTGACGGGTCCGGCACGGCTCACCTACGGAACACACGCCGCGACGACCTCCAACCGGCCGTCGATGCCCGGTCCTTCGCAGATGAGGCAGTCGCCGAAGGACCGGCCGCACTGGTCCACATTTCGGACTCTTCCTCGAGATGCCCCGGTTGCCCCGAGCGCCGTGCATTACGTTGGGTATCCCGTGATTCACAGTGGGCGAGATGTCGGTGCATGAACCGGCCTGTACGGAGGTAGGAATCTCGGCTGATCCGCCGGATCGGAGGCGCCGGGGCCGGTGGGGTGACCCGAGGGAGAGGGTTGGGCGATGGCGTTGATCATCGGCGGGGAGTGTGCCGGTCGTGGTTGGGGGGCCGGGTGAACGCGCCGGATCCGCACGGGAGTACGAGTGTTCCGGTGCAGGAGACCGAGCGGTTCGTCGCGGCCTCCGCCGTGCTGACCGGGTTTGCCCCCGCCGAACTGGCGGCGACCGGCATGGCCGGGATCTACCGGGAGTTCGTGATCCGGCGGGTGGAACCGCCCCTCTATTCAAGGATGATGGACAGGCTGGCCGGGGTGGACGTCGAGGTGCACACGGCGTTGGCCGATGACGTGGCGTTGGGCGAACTCGCGCGGGCCGTGTGCCGCCTGTGGTACCTGGGGGAGTGGCCGGCGTCGGCCAACGACGGTGGCGCGTTGCCGCACCTGGTGTCGGGACGGGCCTATGCGGGCGGGTTGGTCTGGCGCTGTCTCGGTGGCCATGTTCCCGGGGTGGGCCGGCCCGGCTACGGCACCTGGGCCGATGCTCCGGCCGGCGACAGGGCAGCGGGTGGCGGCCGTTGACCCGCGGCGGCGAGGACTTCGACGTGATCGTGGTCGGCGCGGGTGTCGCGGGATCGCTGGTGGCGCGCCGGCTCGGGGATCTCGGCCGGCGTGTCCTGGTCCTGGAGGCGGGCGTGGGCGACGGCGACGGCCCGGGTGCGACGAAGGCGGTGGACGCGGCACGGTTCCGGTCCGCACCGATGAAGGTCCCCAGCGCGGCGATCGCGGACAATCCTCTGGTGTCGTCGCCCGACGTACCGGATCTGGCCGGCCGGACCGGTGGCGGATACCGGACCGACGGATACTTCATCCAGGACGGCCGATTGCCGTACGCGAGCGGCTATCTCCGGGTGAACGGCGGCACCGGCACCGCGTGGACGGGACTGACCCCGCGGATGCATCCGGAGGACTTCCACACCACGACCTTCGGGTACGGCCGTGATTGGCCCATCGGCTACCCGGACCTGGAGCGGCATTACCGAGCCGCGGAGCACGAGTTGGGCGTCGCGGGTGACCCGGCGGAACAGCGCGACCTCGTCGGTCTGCCACTCGCGGACGGCTACGCCTTCCCACACCGCCCGTTCCCCGCGAGCCACCTGGACCGGCTGCTGGCCGAACGGCTCGACGGACGCAAGGTCACGGATCCCTCGTCCCCCCGCCCGGTCGAACTGCGCGTCGTCGGCACGCCGCAGGCGCGCAACAGCGCGGACACCGAGGAGCACGGCCCCGTCTGCCAGGGCAGCGCCAGCTGTATTCCGGTCTGCCCCACGGGGGCGAAGTACACCCCGCTGCGGACGCAACAACGCTGGGGGCCGAGCGTCACCCTGCGCACCCGCGCGGTGGTCGGCCGGCTGTGGGCGGACCCGGCCGGCCGGATCGGCGCGGTCGAGTACCAGCGCTACGACGACCCCGCCCGACCCGGTTCCCGCACCCGGCACGTGGCGCGGGGCTCCGTGGTCGTGCTGGCCGCGCACGCGATCGAGAACGCCCGACTCCTGCTCGCCTCCGGCCTGGCCAACTCCAGTGACCAGGTGGGTCGCAATCTGATGGACCACCCCGTCCTGCTCACCTGGGGCCTGATGCGAGAGCGGACCGGCCCCTACCGGGGACCCGGTTCGACATCCGGCCTGGAGGGATTTCGCTTCGGTCCCGCCCGGGCCGCCCGCGCCCCGTTCCGCATCGAGATCGGCAACTGGGGTTGGACCTGGGCCGTCGGCCCGCCCGGCCACGAGGTCGCCACCCTCCTGCGCCAGGGGAATCCGACGGCCACGGGAGGGGACAAAAACGGTCGGGGGTTGTTCGGCGCGCAGTTGCGACAGGCCGTCGGAGACCGGATCGCACGGCAGTTCGCGCTGCAGTTCGAGATGGAACAGAGCGCCGATCCGGCCAACCGCGTGACGCTCGACCCCCACCGCCGTGACCCGCTGGGCAACCCGCGCCCGGTGCTGACCTACGACCTGTCCGAGCATGTGAAGAGGGGCATCGTCGCGGCCAAGGCGGTGTCCGACGCAATCTTCGCGCTCCTGGGGGCGGAGGATCACAGCCGGTACGAACCCGGGCCGGCGGAGCCCGGGTGGTTCGAGTACGGCGGCCGACCCTACGCCTATCGCGGCGCGGGCCACGGCGCGGGCACCCACATCATGGGCGAACGCCCCGCCGACTCCGTCGTCGACTCCTGGCAACGCTCCTGGGACCACCCCAACCTCTACGTGGTGGGCTGCGGCAGCATGCCCTCCCTCGGCACGTCCAACCCGACGCTCACCATGGCCGCGATCACGCTCCGCAGCGCCGAACAGATCCATCGCGACCTGTCCGCACCGTGCGTCACGATCCGCCCGCCGGCCCCCGGGAACGCTCCCGACCAGGCCACTCCCCAGGAGGCAGACACCCCATGACCGGCGATCTCACCCTGCCCCCCGTCGCCGCCCCTTACCAACTGCCCTTCCACTACGGGGCCCTGCACAACATCGGCCTCGACTACCTGGTCGATCCGGTACCGGTGCGCAAGGCACTGACCGAACACCATCCGGACCTGACCGCCGCCGACTTCGCCGGCCGGGCCTGCGTCACCCTCAACTACCAGCTGTACTTCGCCCAGTATCCGAACGGAGGCGGCGTCACCCAGGAGATCGAGTACAGCATCGTCGCCCACCCCACCGCGGGCGCCGATCGCCTCGCCCGCCTGTCGTACGAGCAGTACGCCCACGGCCACGACCAGACCAAGCTGCTCGGCATCGCCCGACTCCATGTGCTGTGCGACAACCCGTTGGCCATCGAGGCCGGCACGAAGCTCTACGGCGAACCGAAGTACCCGGCCTGGTTCGAGACGACCCTTCCCTCCCTCAACGGCCCGGCGGGCGACACCTGGACCGTCGCGTGCAAGCGGGCCACGCCGGCCCCCTCCGGCGCGGCCGTCGACCGCGAGGATCGCACCCTCTTCTCCTTCTCGGCCGACCTGACCGGGCTGACCCGGATCCCCGTCAACAACACACCCATCACCGGCTACGGCACCGACCCGGCCGGTCGGCCACTGGCCGGTCCCATGAACGTCTACCACCCCTACCAGTACGTTTCGCTGACCGGCGCGGCGGAGCGGGTGGCACTCACCGTCCACGACCCGACCTCCCCGGTCGGCGCCGCCCTGATCACCCTCGTCGGCAACACCCCAGCCGCCGGGGCCTGGACATACCAGTCGGCCCCCGTCGCCGCCCACAACCGCCCCTACTACGTCCCACGCTCGGGCTGACCAGCGCCGCGGCCGGCCAGGCCGCGTGTCCCGATTGCGCGGGCGGCAAGTCGCCGTCGCACGCCGGCTCCGGGGTCGGTGACGTCGGCCCCGGTCGGTGTCGGAGTTGGTGGCTTCGCCCCTGGTCGGAAGGTCACCATCACCTACTCCTCGGTGGGCCCGTCGCGGAACGTGCGGGTCACCGCCGTCCGCTCGCCGGGTCGGTCCGGCCCGCCCCAGGGCAGGGCGCGTGTGGTGTCGACCGGGGTGTACGCCTGGTTGCCGTAGGCGCAGTCGGCGGCCACCGCCCGGAACACGAACCCCGTGTCGTGGGCCCACACCACCAACTCCACTCCGATCCGCGGCTTGGTAGGGAAGCCCGCGTCGTTCCTGCCCTTCGGGAAGTGCCGGGCCGGGGTGTACGGACTACGTGCAGGCCGGGTGCGACGGTGCCGGGCAAGGTCTCGCCCGCGCTGCGCGCCGGCCGGATCGGGCGTGGCAACGGGTGGTGAATCCCCGATCCGATCCGCCGAGTTCGCCGGTCGGCAGCGGCTACGGCAGGGCCGGGGCGAGGGGGATGTGGGCGTTGGTGGTGAAGAGTTGTTGGCCCGGGGTGAGCGGGCTGGCGGGGATGGCCGTGGTGATGGCCCGGGTGGCCTCGGGGGCCAGGTTGCTGGGGACGTTGTCGGCGCCGATGCCGTCGGTCGGGGACAGTTTCACCGTGGAGGCCGGCGAGGAGAGCGTCGGCATGGTGCGGCCCAGGTGCTCCGTCGTGGCGCGGACATCCGTGTCGCCGAGGATCAGGGAGGCCACCAGGTGGGTGAACTCCGCCCGTTGGTTCCCCTTCCGCAGCGCGAACCCGCCCTCGGAGACGGCGCCCAGGCCGGAGAGGTCACTCTCGAGTCGGCCGCCGTCGAGGGTCCAGTGCAGACACCTGTGGCCGTCGGTCGTGGTCAGGGTGACCGGGGCGACGGCTTCGAGTTCCATCCCGGCGTCCGCGAGTTGCCGGGTGGCCGCGTCGGTGAGGCACATCGTGTACGGCGAGCCCGTACGCAGCGGCAGGTCGACCGCCGACGACGGCCTGTCGGACGGTGGGGCGAGGGCCGCGGTCGAGGGCGCGACGACGGCGGTACACAGGGCGGCGAGGACCAGGGCGCGCAGGACGGGGACCTTCACGAGCGAACACTCCCGAGGTGAGACGGCGCCGGCGACGATGGGAGCCCACCGGACGGTGACACGGACATCGGCCCAACTCCACGACCAACCAGGGCGTTACGCCCGACGCGGCAACTCCACCTACTCGGACCAGCTTTCCCCTACCACGCCGGCGGGACCGCCTGCCCGGTGACCCGGTGACCCGGTGACCCGGTGGGCGGCGGGCGGCGGGCGGCCTGACCGTGCTTCTCGGCGGTCGACAGGCCGCGCTCGCATGCGTTCCCTCGCCGCGGACCGGGCGTCCGAGGGTGTGCGGGGCAACACGATCTGCCCCGCCTGGATCGACACCGACATCAACCGCGCTTACACCGCCGATCCCGCCCGGTGCCGGGGACACCGGCGTGGCCGTCCCGCCGAGGGGCTGGGCGCCACCCGCCGATGTGCCGGGCATGGCCTTTGTGGCCGGCCTCGGACGCCTCCCGATTCGTCACCGGCGCGGTGATCCCCCCGACGGAGGGGCGTCCGTTGGACCACCGGCGTACCCGCGCGCCGAACTCGACCCGCGCGCGTGAGCGGCGTGTCGGCGTCGGCCCGGCCGGCGACCGTGGCGGCTGCTCGCGCCCATCCGGGTCCTCGATCGGCGGTACCGGGGTCGAGTCAGACCCGATCGGCGACGATGAGCAGGTATTGGAGGCTCCGGTCCCGGTATGCGGTCAGGAACGCCTTCTCGATGCCGGTCGCCAGGTGCGACTTGGCGCGCAGCTCCCAGTAGGGGATGGCCGCGTCCGTCAGATCGATCACCGTGGCGGGTACCAGTCGATTGGCGGCCATCGCCGCGAAGTAGGCGCGTCGGGAGTGGATTTCGCAGATGTAGTGGGCGTTGATGGTGCTGACCTCCCTGGAGGAGAGGCCGTAGACGTCGTTGCGGCAGCCGGTGACGCACACGTAGCGGCCACCGTGCGACAGCAGGCGCGCGTACTCGGCGAAGAGCACCGAGAGTTCGACGTACATCGTGCTCTCGTTGTTCCAGATGGCTCGGAAGGATCCCGATGCGAAGCCGGTGTCCAGCATGTTCTTGAGGTGGAAGACGACCTTGTCCGCCACGCCGCGCTCGGCCGCCCGGGCGGCGGCGAATGCCACCTGGGCCTCGGAGATGGTGATGCCGGCCACGTGACATCCGAAACGATCGTGCGCGACGAGGCTGCCGCCGCCGCGCCCGCAACCGGAGTCGAGGATCCGGTCGTTGGGGCCGATCGGTCCGAGGTGTTCGACGAGGAGGTCGGCCTGAGCGCATTCCAGACGGTGCAGCTCCCCGACGACGCGCCGCTCGCGGACGTCGTCGGGGCCGTCGAGGACGTCCCAGTCGACCTCGCCGATGCCGAAGTGATGATGATGGATCCCGTCCACCTCGCCGAGGAGGCGGTTGACGGGGGATCGTTCCCGGTTCCAGTAGGCCGCGACCGACGTCTGGTACGGGTCGATCACGGCCGCCGGCGGGGTCGGCTCGGAGGTGGGGGTCACGATGTTCCATTTCGGGTCGGGTGTGGCAGTGCGAGTCGACCGGTTGGAACGCGGCCGTTCGAGGCGGGGCGTTTGTCCCGGAACCGTGCGGTGTACAGGATGGGCAGCCCGATTCTCCGTCGTCGGCCACGCGCCGCCCACCCTTCGGAGCTTGTCGTGAAGACCTCTTTCGTCCGCCTGTGCGCGCTCGTCACCGTGGCGCCGGCCCTGCTCGTGTCCCAGTCCGCAACGTCGGACGCGGTGCCGCCGCGAGGGACCGTGCCCGCGGTGTCGCTGCCGCTACGGACCGGCACGCCCTGGACGTTGTGTCTGACCGACGCCTCGCAGCGTGCGTTGTCCGACGCGGGCATGGAACTACAGGCCGTGGCACCGGTCGTCCTGGTCACCGAGAACGGGCACCGATGTCTGCGCTGGACGGTGGACGGCGGCGGGGTCGACAACGAGCTGTCGGCCGCCACGATGGACGCCGCGGGCGGATTCGCCCTGGTTCGCGGAGACCGGCGTGCGGAGTTCACCGACCTGCACGGTACCTACACGATCGGCGACGATCGGGCCCATGCCTCGACGGTGCACCACGGGGACCGGATCGACACCCTCACCACCCCCGGCAACGACGTCGTCATTTCCGCGTCCGGCGTCGACATCCACGACGCCCCCAGTCTCCTCACCCAGGCCGCAGCCGCCGCCGTCACCGCCGACATCCCGAACAGCCCCCTACGCCTCGACGACCATCTCTTCGACGTCGACTTGCGCGTCGGCGTCCTGCCCGCCGCGGTCCCGGTCTCCCCCCGCGTAGTGGCGGGCCGCGAACGGACCTGACGGAGTACCGAGACGTGCTCGCCGAGCCCCCGCCTCCTGGCGGCTGATCGCGCCCGTTCTCGTTCGCGGTCCTCGCACCCGCCCTGGAACACGATCACCCCCCACCGAACCACCGCCCCCACCCCCTTCCTGACCACGCCCCGGCCGACACCACACTCGACGTCACACGGGCCGAGGGGACACGACACGGCACCGGCCCGACCGCGGGGGAGCGGACGGGCCACCACAAGAAACCCCGAAACCACCCCACACCCGGACGCGTTCGTCAAACACCCCCACCCCCGGCGCGACCACGCCCGCGAGGCCGACCACGTCCAGGCCTCGCCGCCCGAGCCCGCCGCCCACGCCTGCACCGGCCGACTCCCGGCCCGGGGCCCGCCGCGGCCCGGCGACGGCACCTCCCGGACCTCGCCCGTGAACATCCGAACTCGTAGGGGGAGTCCCGGTGTTCGGCCGGCCGATCCGCGGCGTCCCGGGGGTCGACGGCGGTCGTGGCCGCCCACCCGACCGACCGCGCCCGGCCCGGCTGGGTGGGGCGGTCAGTCGGCGGACGCCTCCCGGATGTAGGCCTCGTACTCCCCGACCGTGAGCAGGCCCGTCATCTTGTCGCCCTTGGCGAAGGTGACCTCGATCATCCATCCGTCGCCGTAGGGGTCGGTGTTCACGTTCTCCGGCGAGTCGTCGAGCTCCTTGTTGACGGCGGTGATCGTGCCGGTCAGCGGCATGTAGATCTCGCTCACCGCCTTGACGGACTCCAGGGTGCCGAATGGCTCGTTCAGCTCGAGCCGGTCGTTTACCGACCGCAGTTCCACGAAGACGACGTCGCCGAGCTGTTTCTGCGCGAAGTCCGTGATCCCGACCGCCACTCGCTCGCCGCCGAGGGATCGTACCCACTCGTGATCCTTGGTGTACTTGAGGTCCTGGGGATTCATGGGTGCTCCTCCGAGAGATCGTGGCCGAGGTTCGTCACCTGTCGGCAACCGTCGCCGAGCCTGCTACAAAGATCCCGGTTTCGGTGGGATGTACACCCGAACGGGTGGGTCGCCCGGCCTCCGGAGCGCCGCGGCGGGGACGCCGACGAGCAGGCCCGGCCGTACCTGCGGGGGAGGGTGGGCGGAGTCGGCGCCGGTGGGTGGTCCGGCACCCGTCCACTCGTCCACCCATCGATCCGCACACTCGTCGATCCATCGATCCATCGATCCGGCAGAGGGGGAATCGACAATGAAGTGGCCTCCGGCGTCAGGACGGTGTGAATCTCGCGCCCGGGTTCTTGCGCGTCGGATCGTGCCGGATCTGGGATGGGTCGCGTTTCTCGCGACGAAGGACGTCATCCGTGATCCGAATCCGGCCCGCCGAGTGGGATGGGCTGCGCCTGCGCCTGCCCGAAGAGGTGCCCGGCCCTGCCGTCATGTGTACCCATGTTCAGACCACCGGCCTCGGCCGCTGCTGGGTCGACCGACTCCTCGCGCCGCGGGCGGTCGCCGTCCGGTGCGGTGGTCACACCCTGCTGATGGGTGACCCGTCGGCGGTACCCCGGGGCCGACTGGCGGACCTGATCCGGGGACAGGTCGCCGCGCCCGCGCGGTTCCTGCCCCGGCTGATGGCCGAGGTCGGGCGGGTCAGGCCATGGGAACGGATGGTCTACGCGCATCGGTTCGCCGCCCCGCCGACCTCGCCGCCCCCGGGCTTCCAGGTGCGCTCCCTCGTCGCCGCCGACGCCGCCCGCCTCATCCACCTCGGTCCCGAAGCGGCCTGGATCGCCGAGACCTGGGGTGGCCCCGTCGGCCTCGCCGCCTCCGGCCACGCCCGCGGCGCCGTCACGAACGGCGCGCTCGCCGCCGTCGCCTGCGTCTACTTCCACGGACGCCGGCACGCCGAACTCGCCGTCGTCACCGCCCCGTGGGCCCGCCGCCTGGCTCTGGCCCGGGCCTGCGTGACGGCGCTGTGCGCGGACGTCCGCGCCGAGGGGCGTGTCCCGACCTGGACCGCGGCCCGCGACAATACGGCGAGCCGCCGCCTGGCCTGGACCTGCGGATTCCGCCTGGTATGCGAGACCACGCACTACTCGGTGGAAGCGCGGCCGGCGCGGACGGCCGCGTAGCGGGGGAGGGCCGTGTTCTCGATGCCCGGCTTCGTACCTCGGCCCCGCCCCCGCCCCCGGGACCGCGTCCGCGATCGGGCGTGCGGATCAGGAGGCGGATCAGGAGTACGTGTCAGGAGTGCGTACGGAAGCCGCGCGGCGACTGGACGACCCGTCGTGACGCCCGCTTGGATGGAGCCGTGAGCAGCCGGATCGTGCGTGATGCGTGGGAACTGCCGGGTCGTCCCGGCGGGTTCCCGACCGTCGTGCCGTGCTGCCCTCCGGAGGCCGCGGGCGCGGGTCTGCGCCACGAGGATCAGCCGCCTGATCCCGTCGGCCACGCCGCCTGACCGCCTGACCGGCCGTCCGGCTGCTCGACCCCGGCGTCCGACGCGTCTCGAACCGGCCGCTCGACCCATTCGGGTGCCGGCTCCGCCACGCCGTACTCCAACCTTCCGCGGCCCCGAACACGGGCTGCTTCCCCCTGCCGTCCGACGCCGAACACGGCCCGTCGGACGGGGTATCCACGCACCAGTTCCCTTGGACGGACATGTCTGAATCCGTTTACTCCTCCCGCACCGCACTCGTCACCGGCGCCACCGACGGCATCGGCTACGAGACCGCGCTGCGCCTTGCCGTAGGCGGTGCCGAAGTCGTCGTGCACGCCGTCGACGACACGCACGCCCAGGCGGCCGTCGAGCGCATGGTCGCGGACGGCGCCGACCGGCGCACGCTGACCACCGCGGTCGCCGACTTCACCGACCTCGGCCAGGTCCGGGCGATGGCGGCCGAGATCGCCGCCGCGCATCCCAGGCTCGATCTGCTGGTGAACAACGCCGCTATCGCCGGGCCCGAGCGGCGCACGCTGACCGAGGACGGCAACGAGGTCACCTGGCAGGTGAACTACCTCGCGCACTTCCTGCTGACCCGGGTCCTGGAGGCATCACTAGCCGCCGCGTCGGACAGCCGTGTCGTCAACGTCTCCTCGTCGCTGCACCGCACCGGCAACATCGACTGGACGGACCTCACCCGCGCGCGCCGCTATTCACGGGTCGCCGTGTACGCACAATCACAGCTCGCCCTCGCCGTCTTCGCCAAGGCGCTCGCCGAACGCGGCCAGGGCGCGGTCAGCCTGCACCCGGGCACCATCGACACCGCGCTGCTGCCGCTGTACGGCAGGGTGGGCCGCCCGGTCGGGGAGGGCGCCGCGGCCGTGCTCAACCTGTGCCACCCCGAGCACGAGGTGGTCAACGGCGGCTACTACGACCACCTCACCGCCGCCGAGCCCGGCCCGGGCGTACTGGACAAACGTTCCCCGCGCCGCCTGTGGAACGTGAGCAGCACCCTCACCGACCTCGGCTGAGCCGCATGCCGGCAGCAAGGAGCACGCCCGGGTCCAAGCGCGCCCGCAAGAAGCGAGCCCGCCGCAAGAGGGCCGCCAACCACGGAGGCCGCGCCGGCGCGAAGCGCTGACCGAGGAGCTGGTGCCGCGCCCGGCGACGTTCACCCCGTCACGGCACCCGGCACGGCCCCTCGCCGCACCGCCGAAACATCCGAGTACTCCAGTACGAGGACGTTCCGGCGGCGCACCGAGACACCGCACCGAACACCGCGCCGGGGCAAACGTCGCCGGGCGCGGCACCAGCTCGGGCGGCCCGGCGTGGGAACTCCCCACTCGCCGGGCCGCCTTACCCGGGCCCGAGAACCGGCCGTGCCGCGCCCATCCAACGATGCCCGTCCCGCCATGCCCGTCCCGCCATGCCCGTCCCACCATGCCCCTCCCACCATGCTCCCCGCGCTGTCGGACGACACTCGCCGAGGCGGATCAGCCGGGCCGATGCCCGACCTCGGTGCCGCGTCGTTCGCCTCCGAGCAGGTAGCCGTCCCGGTCCGAGAAGTCTGCGGCGACGGAGAAGCGGTCCGCCCGAACCAGGGTTTGGCGCCACTCCACGACCCGGTCCTGCCAGTTCCCCGCACGGTCGATCGCAAAGACGGCCGTGTCCTTGGGACACGCGAGCAAGCGGCGTTCGGCGGGATTCGGTACCAGGGCCCGAATACGTTCCCAGCCACCGGAAATGCGGATCCCGCAGTACCGCGCGAGTTCGGCGTAGAGGCCCGTGTGCGTGAAGTCGGCCGTCAGCAACGGGGATGCCAGGTCCGCGGGCAGCCAGACGCGGTCGACCGCGAGCGGTTCCCCGTCGGCCAGGCGCAGTCGCTCCAGGTGGATGAGCGGCGTGGACTCCTCGAGCCCGAGCCGGGCGGCCACGACGCCGTCGGCTCGCCGGTCCAGGACGCGGACCGTGCTGCGTTGCACCGAGCCGATCCGCTCGACCGAGTCGAAGAGGCTGTAGGCCCGCCCGACGTACTGTTCCATCGGGACGGCGGGCTTGGAAACCCGGCCGCGTCCGGCGGTGACATGTCCCTCGCTGCGCAGCTTGCGCAGCGCCTCGCGCACCGTGTGGCGGCTGACGTGGTACTCGGCGACCAAAGCGTGTTCGCCGGGGAACGCGTCGCCGAACTCGTTCGCCTCGAGCCGGCGGCGGAGGTCCTCGCGCAGCTGAGCCCACAGTGGGACGGGGCTGGTGCGGTCGACCGGTGTGGGCCCGGCGCCCGGTGATTTCACTGATTGTCCCCTATGTGCGCTGACTCGGCTCCGATCGGCATAAATGTACGGCCGCCGAGGCCGCGACCGCGGCGAACCCGATGGTGGGCAACGCCGGGGGAGGTCAACGGCGAGGACCGCAGCCGCAACCGAGGGCACCGGCCCGGCGGCCGAGAAGATCCCGCCCGAGTGTTCGTGGGCCGCTCGCGTCACGTGGACGCGGGCCGGACGGACGGGTACCGGGCTGTCCACGCGGCAAAGCCGCCGCGCAGGTCCGAGACGTTCGTGAACCCGTGGGCACGAAGCGTCGAGGCTGCCACCGAAGAGCGGGTCCCCCCGGCGCAGAAGATCACCGTGTTCTGGGTCGGGATCAACTCGGCGATTTTGGCGAGGAGTTGCGGGAGTGCAAGGTGCGTCGCGCCGGCGATCGTGCCGTGTTCCTCGATCTCGGCACGACTCCGGACGTCGACGAGCCGGGTTTCGCGGTCGATCGCCGCGACTTCCTCGGGGGACAGCCTGGTCGCCCGGACCAACTCCCGCGCCGGTATCTCGGCCAGACTCGAACCGAGGCCGGCCACCACGTTGTCGAAGCCGATGCGGGCGAGACGATTGCGCACCTCGATCTCCGTTCCCGGGTCCGAGACGAGCAACAAGCGGGTATCGGCCGTGAGCACCTCCCCGACGAGGCCGGCGAACCTGCCGGAGAGGGCGACGTTCACCGACCCACGGAGGTGGGCGTCGGCGAATTCCTCCGGGTCGCGCGTGTCCAATACGACGCATCCGCCGGCCCGAGCGCTCAGGAACGACGCGGCGGGGAGCCGGGGAACGGGCTTACGTGCGTCGAGGACCGGTCGGCGTTCGCGGTTTCGCGCCGCGACCCCCGCGAAGTAGCTCGGCGCGGTGGATTGTCCCGCGCAGACCACGCGCACGAACTCGTCCTCGGTGCAGGGGGCCAACGCATAGTTCGAGATCCGTTGTTCGCCGATGCTGCAACTGGTCTTCGAGGACAGGTTCTTGCCGCACGCCGACCCGGAGCCGTGGGCGGGGAACACCCGCGTCGGGTCCGGAAGAGTGAGGAGCTTGTCCCGGGTCGACCGGAACAGCGCGCGGGCCAGGTCGGTCGCCGACCACCCGTGCGCGCCGAGCAGGTCGGGGCGCCCCACGTCGCCGATGAACAGGGTGTCCCCGGTGAGCACACCGAAGGGCACCGCGTCGTCGGCTTCGGCGCGAACGACGACACAGATCGACTCGGGGGTGTGGCCGGGGGTGTGCAACACCTCCAGGTCGACATCGCCGAGGGAGATCCTTCGGCCGTCCTCCAGGAGGTCCACCTCGAACTCGACCGTGGCCTTCGACCCGTACGAGATACGCGCGCCGGTGAGCTCGGCGAGTTCCAGGTGGCCGGAGAGGAAGTCGGCGTGTACGTGCGTCTCGATCACGCGCTCGATGGTCAGGCCGCTGTGCTCAGCATCGGCGAGGTATTCCAGCACGTCCCGTCGGGGGTCCACGACGACCGCACGACCCGTGCCCCGGTCGCCGATGAGGTAGGAGGCATGGGACAGGCAGTCCAGGTAGTACTGCTTGAAGAACATCCGGTCGAGCCGTTGCATCGAAGTACTCCTCGGAAGTGGTGGGAGAGGTGCGGGGCCGCTCGCCGCCGGGCAGGGCGGCGCGTCGGGGGCAGGTGGTGGTCCGGGGGGCGTGCGGCGTCAGGCCCGGCCGCGGAGCATCAGGTTCCAGTAGAGGAAAGGCAATCCGTGACGCTTCAGGTACCACATGTCGGTGCGCTCGCGGACCGTGTCGATGAGGGGGATCGACGGCGCCGGCCGCATCGAGTAGTCGAATTCCGCGAGCAATACCCGACGCCGGGCCGTGGTCAGCGGGCATGAGGAGTAGCCCTGGTAACGCGCCTCCAGGGGGGATACGTTCATCGCCGCGATGAGGTTCCGCACCACGACGGGCGCCTGCTTGCGTACGGCCGCGCCGGTCTTGGAATTCGGCGACGAAGCCACGTCGCCGAGCGCGAAGACGTTGGGGTGGCGCGTGTGTTGCATGGTGTGCTTGTCGATCCCGACGTAGCCCGCGGGGTCCCCGGGATCCGCCAACGTGCTCTTTTTGAGCCAGTCGGGTGCGCTCTGCGGGGGCACCAGGTGGGCCATGTCGTAAGGGAGTTCGCGCTCTGCGCCGGTGGTGTTGTCCCGGATCACGACGTACTTCCGGTCGGCGCGGACCCGAGTGACCTCACTGCCGAAGTGCACGTTGATCCCGTACCGAGCCGCGACCCCGTCGAGAATGCCGGAGAACTCCGGGATGCCGAACATGGTCGGTGTGGGGAGTACGAGGTGCACGTCGATGTCGCGAAGGCGGCCCTGCGCGCGCCAGTAGTCGGCGGCGAGGTACGCGATCTTCTGCGCGGCTCCTGCGCACTTGATCGCCCCCGAGGGCATGCTGAAGACCGCTGAACCCGACTTCGTCTCGCGGATGAACCGCCAGGTCCGCGGGGCGAGTTCGGCCAGGTAGTTGCTGGAGACCCCGTCCCGACCGAGGGTTTCCGCGAGCCCCGGGATCCGCTGCCAGTCGAGTTGGATGCCGGCGCACATCACCAGGTACTCGTACCCGACGATCGACCCGCCGTCGAGCGTCAACTCCCGTGCCATCGGGTCGACGGCGACGGCACGCTCGCCGATCCAGCGCACCCCCCTCGGGATCACGGACCGTTGGGGCCGCTCGCTCTCCTCGATCGGCGCGCAACCGCCACCGACGAGAGTCCACAGCGGCTGGTAGTAGTGGCGCGACGCCGGGTCGACGACGGCGATATCCCGTACACCGGCGCGGATCAGCCGGGCCGCCACCGAGATGCCGGCGCTGCCGCCCCCCACGATGACGATGCGGTGGTGGTGCCGTGTGGTCACAGTGCGCCTCCCGCAGCTCGTAATGTACGGACATATAAACTAGACATGAGACCCGCCGGTGGGCAAGTGCTCCCAAGGAAATCATGATGAATGTCCGGACATTAAAGCGCGTCCGGCGGGCCCACGACCCCGGGTTCGGCAGCTTCGCAACCGAGTACGCCTACTCGATTCGTGTCGACGCGCATCGAGTAGGTCCTGGGCCGGACACCGAAGGCGACCCATGCGGACATCTCAACCCGTTCGACGAGTACTACGCCGGCTACTAGGCTGACCAACCCCCGCTCGATCCAGGAGACTTCCGTGACCATGGGCCCGCCCCCGGAGGAACACGCGGTCCGGACCCGCGCCGGCCGCCCCGCGCACGAGCGGGGCGGGACGACCGTGGATGGCAGGTGCCGTTCGATGTACACAACAGAGCCGACAGAAGCCGGTATCGAGGATGCGAGCAACATCTTGGTTGCGCCTTCGATGTTGCAGGACAACGAGTCGATCAGGGACTTCTTCGGGTCCACAATCACGCCGGAGGACCTTGCTTCCGGTTTGCCCGACCTCGCGCACAAGACCGTCTACCTGTGTGGCGATATATCCGGGCTCAGCGGCCGCCAACTGCATGCGGCTGCCCGGGTATTCGTTATCCGGGAGCTGTCACACGGTTACCACGAGGACGTCGACAAACCGTGGATCCTCGTCGACCTCGGCCGAGTTCCCATCCGCGTACACGGCGTCGGCGTGTACTACCGCCGCTTTTTCGGACTCGGCGCCGATCACTTCGGACGGATCCGTGCGGAGCACGCGTTCCAGTCCCTGACGGAGTCCACCAAGCCTGGAACAGCCCATCGCAGCGGAATCTATCTGACGCCCGTCACACGAAACGGTGACGAACTACATTTTCGCCTGCTCCGGTGCTCCACGAATCTCTCGGGGCCGACCGAGAGCTTTCGCCCAACCGACACGCGCATCGTCGAGGCGCTGAACCGCGAGGCCGCCGTCGTCTTCCGGAACCAGGCACCGCTGAATCACGTGCTTGCTCAGATCTACCACAACACCCTTGCCACGGCGGAACGCAAGCAGGCCAAGGCCAAGATCTCGGCCCATGCCGACAAGACCAAGGACATGCCGGTCAACGGCATCATGGCCTTCTGCACCTTCTATGACCGACTCGACAAGCTGCAGCCCCTGGCCGAAGACGCCTTCGACTACGGCGTGCAGGGTGTCAGCGGGCTGACCAGACTCCACTTTCGCCTCAAGGAGCCGACCGCAGAACGCAACGGAGTCGTGCTGCCCGCGCAATTCACCCTGACTCTCCACCCCGGCTCCGTGTTCTTCATGCCGCTGTCCACCAACCGCCTGTATACGCACGAAATCCGGCCCGCAACGTTGGCGGCCGACTTGCTCCCGACCCGCCTGGGATACGTGGTGCGCTGTTCGAGCGCCGAAGCCATGCACAAGAACGGCCACACGTTCCTCAAAGTGGCCGGAGATTTGGTGAAGCTGGAGCCACCCACACCGGCCGACCTGAACGAGCTGCGCAGGCTGTATGCCGAGGAGAACAGAAATTCGTCCTTCATTGATTACGGCGACGAATTTCCCTTCAGCATGAACACGGGAGACTACGTTGCCCCCCGAGCCTAGGATCTCGGATGAGATCCTCTCGTGCGCTCTGCCAACCGGGGCGAATCTCTTTGCGGAGCTGGCCGCGTCGGCTCGTTTGGAAGACGTCGGAAAAGGCCGACGTGGCGCCGTGCTTACCAGGATCGACGAGACGGGTGGTGTGCCTCTCGTACGTACCACCACTCGATACAGCAGCCCGACGCAGCGTTTCCGGGCAGTGCACGAACGGCTGGCGCAACAGATTCAAGAACGTGCGGCGCTCTCGGTCGGCTTCAACAACGCCCTCATCGAGAGCTACACGAATGCCTACACAACCATGGGCAGCCATTCCGATCAAGCCCTCGATCTGGCCAACGAGTCGTTTATCGCCGTCTTCTCCTGCTATCAGCATCCCGAAGCGAGCCCGCCGAGGAAGCTGATCTTCGAATCAAAGGGATTCGGTGGCGAGAAGTTCGAGATCCCGCTCGCCCACAACAGTATCGTCGCGTTCTCTGTCGACTCGAATCGGCGGCTCAGGCACAAAATCGTATTGGATACGCCCGCCCGGACGGCGGACAACCAATGGCTGGGTGTAACCTTTCGAACGTCAAAGACCTTCGTTCGGTTTCGCGACGGCCAGGTATACCTCCCGCAGGGTGCGCGCCTCGTGTCGGCCGACGATGAGCAGCGGCACGAATTTTACCGACTACGGCGCCGTGAGAACAATGAAACGGACTTCAGCTACCCGCTGCTGCCGTACACCATCAGCGAGAGCGATCTGATGCCGCCCGGCTAACCTCGAGGGCTTTTGAACAACCCGCCCGAAGTCGTTTCCATACCCCGGTTTCGATGCCATCCGTAGATTCTCGACACCTCGGCAACGATTCGTTTGAGCTCGTCTTCCCGTTGACCGGCCGAAGAGCCGGCCCGCCACGGCGGCGGGCCGGCTCTGCGAGCGGTGCCGGATTCCCCGCGAACCCGGCCGCCGCTACCCGGATTCCCCGGCCGACGAGACCTCGTCCCGCAGCAGGCTGTAGAACACCACGTCGCGCCACCCGCCGTCACGGAAGGCGTAGGCGCGCGCCACTCCCTCGCGCGTGAAGCCGACCTTCGCCAGCGCGCGCTGCTCGGCGAGGTTGTCCACCTCGGTGCCGGCCTCGATCCGGATCATCTGGGTATGCGCGAACAGGTAACGCACCAGAAGGAGTTGGGCCCGGGTGCCGAAGCCTTGGCCGCGCGCCTCGGGGAACAGGCCGATCCCGATGTTCCAGCAGTACGAGGTACGGCCCGACTGGATCCGGCGCCAGGCCACGAATCCCAGCACCTCGGCACCGCGCACCACCAGCAAGTACCCGCCCTCGTCGCCGAGTAGGCCGTTCTCCGCCCACCCGCGCCGGAAACGACCGGGCGGTTGCCAGCCGTTCCATTGATACGGTCCGATCGCCTCGGGGTCCGTCATGAATCGTTCCAGGATCGGCAGATCCGCTTCGGCCACCGGTCGCAACAACACCTGATCGTCGGTCAAGATCCCGAACTCCGTTCCATCTTCCTTCGCTTCCACGGACTCCGGTAGGGTCCGGAGCCGCCGCACCGGGGACACGATCGACGCGATCTCCACGGCAGCCGAGAATATCGCCGCCGCGACCATGGCACTGCGGTTGCCGATCCCGCCGGCGAGCAGGCCGGCGGTGCGGTCGCCGAGCGTGCCGCCGCCGAAGAGCAGGGTGCGGAAGCACGCGACCTTGCCGACCGCGTGCGACGTCGCCGACCTGCCGCAGCGATTCCAGGAACCGGATCGGCCTGCGCCGGAGTTGCCGCGCGTGGCCCGAAGGGGGACGGGAATGCCCGATCGGGTGGGGGTGAACCGTGTGCGTCGATCCGATCGGGGCCCCGCGGTGGCGGTAGTGGATCCGGCGCCGGATCCGGCCCTCGTTCCGGCCCGACCGGTAGCCTGGGCCGGTATCGAGACCACCGAGTGGGAAGCGGGGCCAGCGCGTGCCGGTTGTGCTCCTGATCGTGCTCGTCGTCCTCGGGCCGATTGTGGTCGGGATCGTGTTCCTGGCGCTGATCGGCGCCACGTTCGGGCGTCGCGCCCGGAAGGGACGACGCTCCGGGCGATACACCTCGGACCCGGGCAACTCCTGCGGCAACTGATCACCTCGGACGTTCGGTGCCGCTGCTGCGGATCGGTCGTACCGCCCGTTCCGTGACTGCCACGCCCGCCGCGTCGAGGATTCCCGTGATCATGCCGGAATCACCGACGCGTCGGCGATGTGCCAACGATGATCCGCAGCCGTGACGTCGGGTCGACCAGTCACGGAGGTCGCCTCCGGACCGGTGGGGCCCGAGACGATCGTGCGAGGAGCCGGTATTCGCCACGTAGCCGAGGTCGCCGACGGCGCGGCGACCTCGGGCAACGTCGTCGACGCGGTCCGGCCCGAGGACGAGGGTCTCAGGCCCGGGGGTCTCTCTCGTTGAGCACGTCGAACCTGCGCACTTCATTGCGCATGTGCGGGCTCCACTTGGCGAAGAGCGCCATGACTTCGGGTGTGGCGAGGTGCCGATCGAGCGCCTCCTGGGACGCCCATTGCTCGAGTACCGTGACGGTCCCGGTCGCCGCGTCCTCAACGCAGAACGAGATCGACACGTTTCCAGGGTTCGCTGCCGCGATCGGGTACGTCGACTGTGCCTCGGCGATGAACGTTTCGACATCCTTGGCGGGTACGAAGACCCGGCCGGCAATGATGATGTCCGTCCGGACGGACGGTTCCGCCGTCGCGGTGGTGGCGGCGCTGTCCTGAGGCGAATTCATGGTTCCTTTTCTTCCGGTCAGGCGGTGTACTGGTAGGCCGGGTAGGTGAGGTAGCCCGCGTCGTCGCCCTGGTAGTACGTGGTCTCGTCGGTGGGGGCGATCGGCAGGCCGGTGCGCAGCCGTTCGACCAGGTCGGGGTTGGCGATGAAGGCGCGGCCGAAGCTGATCAGGTCCGCTCCCAGCCCGAGCCAGTGGTCGGCGGCGGTCCGGTCGACCTGCTTCGGGCCCATGGGGAGCGCCGGGTTGACGATGAGGGTGCCGGGCCACGCGCGGCGCAGTCCGACCAGTACCTCCTCCGCCGCGGTCGCCTCCAGGTGCACGTAGGCGAGGTCGAAGCGGGCCAGCTCCGCCAGCAGGGCCGCGTACAGCTCCGGGACCTCCGTCTCCGCGACGCCCCAGAACGTGGCGCCGGGGGAGAGCCGGATCCCGGTGCGGGCCGCGCCCACGGCGTCCACCGCGGCGGCGACGGCCTCGACCGCGAACCGGATGCGGTTGATCACCGGGCCGCCGTAGGAGTCGGTGCGCAGATTGGCGTTGGAGGACAGGAACTGCGAGATCAGATAGCCGTTGGCGCCGTGCAGTTCGACACCGTCGAAGCCGGCGTCGACGGCGCGCCGGGCGGCCTCGGCGTAGGAATGCGCCTGCCCGGGCACCTCGGCGGTCTCCAGGGCGCGGGGCACCGGTGCGGGCTGCGGCCCGGTCGGGGTGAACACTTGCCCCGCAGCGGCTACCGCGGACGGCCCGACCGGCCGCAGGCCGGTGGTGTCGGCGTGCGAGACCCGGCCGCCGTGCATGATCTGGGCGAAGATCCGCCCGCCGTTGGCGTGCACGGCGCCGGTGACGGGCCGAAAGGAGGCCACCTGCTCGTCGGTGTACAGACCCGGTGTGCCCGGGTTGGACTGCCCGATGAGGCTCGGCTGCACCCCCTCGCTGACGATCAGCCCGGCGGTGGCCCGCTGGGCGTAGTAGACCGCCATGGACGGGGTCGCAAGACCCTTTGCTGCGGCCCGGCCCCGGGTCATCGGGGCCATCACAACGCGGTTGGGCAACTCCAGATCACCGAGACGGTGGCGATCGAACAACGTGGTCATGCCGGTACTCCTCGCACTCCTCGTACTGCCTGGCACGGATCAGAGGACCTTGACGCTCGGGCCCGGTAGTACGCTAAAACCTGACATCAATGTGAGAGGCAAGTCGTGTGACCGGGGTCACGGACAGGAGTACGAGATGCGGATCGGCGAACTCGCGGCGCAGACCGGGGCGAGCATCCGCTCGCTGCGCTACTACGAGGAGCAGGGGCTGCTCACCAGCATCCGCAGCGCCGGCGGGCAGCGGCACTACACCGACGATCAGATCGCGCGGGTCGCCTTCGTCCAGAGCCTGTACGCAGCCGGGCTGTCCAGCCGCGCCATCGTCGAACTGCTGCCGTGCGTGGACTCGCCCAGCGACGATCATTCCGACGCCGCGATGGCGCGCATGCTCCAGGAGCGGGACCGACTCTCCGACCACATCGAGGAGTTGCACCGCACTCGCGACGCACTCGACGCGCTCATGGCGGCAGCCCGGGCCTACCGCGACACCCGTGAGGGAAACTGCAGTGCCACTACGGCGGCTTCGCTCACCTGAAGCGTGTCGCACAGGGCCCGCTGCGCCGCCCTGCCCAAACAACCACGCAGATTCCCGTGCGGAATTCGCGATTGTGGTAAGTGGCAAGGAATCGCTCGGAGTTCCTCGCGACGAGGCCGGCGGCCCCAGCCCGAGTGGCTCGGGGGAGCACGGCCGGACAGGCAGACTGGTGCCTGGTGCGCGCCGCCTTGCGCGAACGCGGGCGAATACCGTCCCGGCGCGTGTCGTTGTCCGCGCGGCACGCCACCCGCGCGACGACCGAGCAAGCCCCCAGAGCATCGGGCCGTCGACCACCGCACCCCTGGGCCGCGTCGGAGCGCCTGACGACCCGCCTGCGCCACCATGCCGCGCTGCGGCAACTCCCGCCCGCCGGGCCCGAACCCATCCCCTCACCATCCGCACCGACGTCGACCGCGACACCCCGCCGTTCGGCCCGGCCGGGCTCGCTCGCTCGGGCTCGCTCGGTCGGGTTCTCCGGGTAGGGCGTGCGCCCTACGCTGCGCGGTATGACGCGTGCAGCCCGCAAGCCTCCCCGCGGTCCGTCCACCCCGAACAACCCGGGGCGCCCGCCCGGCCCGGTGTCCCCGGACAAGAACCCACCGGCGCCGCCGGAGCACCCGCCACCGTCCGGGTCCTGACGTGGCGATCGCCCGCCTGGCGTGGGACCGGCTCCCCGAGGAGGCGCGGGACGCGGTGACGAGCGTGCTCGGCGTCGAGCCGGCGGCGGCGGACACCGCGAGCGGGGCGAACTGCGGTGCCTCGGCGCTGTTGACGCTCCCCGACGGCCGCACGATCTTCGTCAAGGGGCAGCGCGACCGCGACCCGGTGCGCCCCGACGACGATCGGGACGAGGAGCCCGGTTGGTGGAGACCGGATTGGGGGCCCCTCGACGAACTCGACCAGGAGGAGCGGGTCAACCCGTTCCTGCCCGCGAGCGCCCCGCGTGTGCTGTGGCGCGTGGCGGTCGCCGGATGGCACCTGCTCGCCTTCGAGGGGATCGACGGCCGGCCCGCCGACTACGCCCCCGGGTCACCGGACCTGCCCCTGGTGGCGGACGCGCTCGCCGAGCTGGGGCGCTGCCCGACGCCGGAGCCGTCCCTGCCGACCGCGTGGGACCGCTGGGGCTACTGGTGCGACCCGGCGGACGAGCCGTTCCTGGCCGGCGCGCACCTGCTGCACACCGACCCGGCCGCCTCCAACGTCCTGATCGACGGCGACCGGGCCCGCCTGGTCGACTGGGCCTGGCCCGCACTCGGCCCGGCCTGGATCGATCCGGCCCTGTGGGGCATGCGCCTGGTCTCCGCGGGCGGCCACACCCCGGAACAGGCCCGGGCCCGGGTTTCCCGGACCACGGGATGGCGCGCGGCGACCCCGAACGGCGTGCGCGCGCTTACCCGGGCCGAGGCCCGCAGGTGGGAAGAGGACGCCGCGAACGGCGTCTGGGGCGCGGACGAGATCGCCCACGCCGCCCGGGCCTGGGCCGACCTCTGGAGGTAGCGGCCCTCTCGGACCAGCCGACCGGAGCGGACTTCCCGTGAGAATCGCGGGGATGTCCTTCGGCCGGCGACTGCCTCCTCGACCGCGACACCGCCGCGGGATCGTCGCCGGCGTAGTGCGGTGCGAGGCCGTGCGCTTCGGCCGCCTCGTCCACCAGGTGCGCGAGGGCCCGGGGCGGCTGCGCATCGGTCGCGCTGTCGGTCGCGAGCCGGCCGCAGGGGCCGTTACAGCTCGCTCCACCACGTCCAGTGCTGCAACTGGCCGCGCCAACTACAGTCCGCGACGACGTCCCCGTAGAAGGCCCTCGATGAGTTGGTCGCCGATCTGTCACCCGACAAGGGGCTCCAGCAGAAGACCTTCACCACGACCTTGTGGTAGCACGGGTTGAGGTCGACGTGAAGCGTGACGCTGGTGACGCCGGCCGACCCGTGGGCGTGAACGGTGCAATCGATGGGGTCGGCACTGGCCGGGGCAGCCGTCAGCACGCCTCCTACCGTCGCCAGCGCCGCCGCCGTCGCAGCGGCTGCGAGCTTCTTGCGGATGTTCAAGGTCATTTCCCTGTCCACCTTTCGTGACGGGTCTCCGTCAAGCCGACGTAACCGGTTGGGGGCGGCTCCTTTGGGGGAGGGCCTCACCGGCACGGACCTGCGGATCCACACGTGATGCGTGACTTTTTTTGGCCGTCCTGCACTCCCTGGTGACGACCTGCCGATCGGTCGTGGTTACGGCTGGTGCGTCGACCGCCGTTCCCCTGAAACTACGAGTCCCGGGGGAGCGGCGGCAGGAATCCCGTTCAAGTCCACGCAGGCCCGCTCACCCGCCCGCAGCCCACTCCGGTCTCCCGCCGGTTCGCCCGCCGCATCACGCCGCATCACCGTGTACGGCAGCGACGTGAACCCTCGTCGGTGCGCCGCATCCGCCCGCATGGGGGCGTTTCGAAGTCCGGTGGTCAATGTGAGTCCGCACGCCACAGCGGGACGATGGGCCCGGGCCGACCCCTTACGAACGCAACGAAACTCCGGTTGAACGGGGCGACCTTCCCAAGTCGCCCTGAACCACCGGAGTTTCGATGATCCCGGCAGAGCTGGGTCGCCAACCGCAGACGGGCAGGGCGGCCCGCGGAACCCGCAACAGCCGTCCGCAGCCGTGACGGGATCCGGATGTTGCCCGTGATCTGGTCGGGCTCCGCCCTCCACTGCTGCTCGTCCCCTGGTCTCCCGGTGTGCGGACGCCTCGGCGGCGAGAATCCGTCCGCAACCGGCGACAGGTCCGGCCCTCGGTCGAGCGCGGTGACCGGCGTCGTGTGCCCGTGACCTAGTCCGACCCCGAAGGTCACCAACGCCGACCGGCAACTGCCCGAACACCTCCTGCACATCACCGGCCGCACCGACAGCCCGAAGACCACCGGGGAACTCCCGCTGCGCCACTGCAGGGAGCAGATCGCCGCCTGCGACAGCGCGATCGACCGGCGGATCACCGTGTACGAACGCGAGCCCGACCACCGGCCCGACACCCGCACCGCAGAGGAGGGTCACCGCCGCCGGACCCCCGCCCCAGGCTGCGCCCGGGCCCGACCATCACCGTGATCCGCCGACCGGATACGTTGCGCAGGGGGCCGGGAGATGCCCCGCCGACCAGGGGAGTCGCCATGACCGACACCGTCCGCACACCCGTTCCCGGACCGGAGCCCACGTGGCAGCCGGCCCCGTCCATCCCGTATCACGACGGACCGAGCAATCCGGCGCAGCAGTACGGCATGTGGGACCTCGTGATCGCCCTCCATCGCCGGATCGCGATCCTGGACGTGCCGCTGCGCCCGCTCGCCGATCGACTCCGGCTGCATCTGGAGGAGAGCTGGGTCGACCCGGGCCCCGTCCACGGCGCCCTGTTCACCGTCGACGGCACCCGATTCGTCTTCGACGACCTGGGACGGGGACCCGACGACGGCCGGATGGCGGTGTATTTCGATCCGGCCGGCGAGCGCAACGCGGCGCAGGCGCTGGGGCTCATCCTGGACGTGCTGGGCGTCGGCCCGGAGTACATCGCCGAATGGCGCAACCCCCACGGCATCTTCGAGAACACCACCGAGGTCCCCTGGCCCGGCCCCGACCAGGAGGACCCATGGGTGACCCGCCGCCGCCTGCGAGCCGAACGTGCCGCCGAGGCGCAGCCGTCCGAGCCGACGCAAGGATTCACCGGGACCCTGACCGTGACCTTCCGCAACCCCACCGACCAGCACCCCGAGGACCAACCGGCACCCACCTCCTGATTGGGGTCCGCGACGGCGGCGAGTCACGGGCGAGTCACGTGAGGCATGGCAAGCGCCCCTGCCCCCGGGGCGCCCGAGGGCCGTCACCCGATCGCCGACCGGCCGGACGCTCCGGCGTTCGTTGCGGACCGGACCGAGGCCGTCCTCGAACTCCGTCTCCGGCTCCGTGCTCTTGATGTCACAGCCCCGGCGTACGCGGTGGCACAGGGGTGGACTGGATGATCGAGGTGGTGGTCTGCCCATGGAGGAGGAAGCGGTCGAGTACCTCCTCGAAGGTGTCGAGGCCGGTGGCATGCACCTTGATCAGGAAGCAGTCCTCGCCGGTGATCCGGTGGCATTCGCTGACCTGGGGCAGGCTCCGCGCCAACTCGGCGATCTTCGGCAATTGCCCCGGGCCGGGGCGGACCCGGACGAAGGCGGCCACGGGATAGCCCAGCGCCGCCGGGTTCACGTCGAGGCGCCAGCCACGGATCACCCCGTCCTCCCGCAGCCGCCGTACCCGATCCCGTGCCGTGGGCACCGAGACCTCGACCCGGCGGGCCAACTCGGCCATGGACAGCCGAGGGTCCGCGTCGAGTTCGGTCAGTATGGCCCGGTCCACTGCGTCCACGTCCGCACCTTCTTCCTCAGTGCAAGGTAAACCGTTGTTCCCCGGCACCAATCGTAAAGCAAGTGATCGATTGGCTTTCGGATTCGGCATGGTCCTCGGCCCTGTCTGCTTGCGATCCTTTTCCCGTGCTCAACACGCCCCCACGCTTGCGCTTCGGCGCCTCACCGGCACGCTTCGCCGCTGCCGCCGAGCGGGTCCCGCCGCCGGTGCTGTTCGTGACGAGCGCGGTCTTCCACTACTTCGGCCCCGCCTGCGCGGTCCTGCTCTTCGCCCGCGTCGACGTGCTGGGCGTGGCCTGGCTGCGGATCGCCTCCGCGGCCGTGGTCTTCGCCGTCTGGCGGCGCCCGTGGCGGGTGTGGGGCGCCGCCCCTTGGCGCCGGCGTCGGCAGCTGCTGGCACTGGGCACCGTGCTCGGCGTGATGAACAGCGTGTTCTACCTTGCCCTGGACCGGCTGCCGCTGGGCACCGTCGGGGCCATCGAGTTCCTCGGCCCCGTGCTCCTGGCGGCCGTCGCCGTCCGCACCGGCCGTAACCTGCTCGCGCTCGTTCTGGCCGGCACCGGGGTCTGTCTGCTCACCGATGCGCACCTCGTCGACGAACCGCTCGGCCTCGCCCTCGCGTTCGCCAACTGCGTGCTGTTCACCCTCTACGTCATCCTCGGCCACCGCCTCGCCCAGGACGGCGGCGCCTCGGGCATCGATCGTCTCGGCGCCTCGATGCTGATCGCGACGATCGTGGTCGCCCCCGTCGGAATCGCCGACGCCGCAGGCACCGTCGCCACGCCGGCCCTCCTGGCGGCTGCCTTCGGCGTCGGGATCTGCTCGTCGGTGATCCCCTACGTCTGCGATCAGCTGGCCATGGCGCGCATCTCCAGGGCGACCTTCGCGCTGATGTCGTCCCTGCTCCCCGCCACCGCCGCGATCACCGGCATCGTCGTCCTGGCCCAGATCCCCTCCCCGCTCGGTGGCGTCGGTATCGCCCTGATCGTCACCGCGGTCGCAATCCACCACCAACGAAGTGAGGAAACCGCATGAAATACGTCAGGTTGGGCTCGACGGGACTCAAGGTGTCCCGGATCTGCCTGGGCATGATGAGCTACGGCAATCCTCCGGACCCCGGCCACCCCTACTGGGAGGCCTGGCACCTCGATCGGGACGCGGCCGAGCCGATCGTGCGCCGAGCCGCCGAGGCGGGGGTGACGTTCTACGACACCGCCGACATGTACTCCCAGGGCGAGAGCGAGCGGATCACCGGGGCCCTGCTTGCCAAGCTCTTCCCCCGCCGCGAGGACTACGTACTATCCACGAAGGTGTACTACCCCATGGGTCCCGGACCCAACGACCGGGGCCTGTCGCGCCGTCACATCCTGGAGAGCATCGACGCCTCGCTCGAACGACTGGGCACGGACTACGTCGACCTGTACCAGATCCACAGGTGGGACAACGAGACCCCGATCGAGGAGACCATGGAGGCGCTGCACGACGTGGTACGCGCGGGCAAGGCCCGCTACATCGGCGCATCGAGCATGTACGCCTGGCAGTTCGCCAAGGCCCAGCACACGGCGCAGGCGGCCGGCTGGACCAGGTTCGTGTCGATGCAGAACCACTACAACCTGCTCTACCGGGAAGAGGAGCGGGAGATGATCCCGCTCTGCTCGGACCAGGGCGTGGGAGTCCTCGCGTACAGCCCGCTCGCCCGCGGGCTGCTCACCGGCACCCGTGAGCGCGGCGGCCACGGAAGCACCACGCGCTCCGGAAACGACCCGATCGCCGACCGGAGGTACACCGACGCCGACTTCGACGTCGTCGACGCCCTGCGCACACTCGCCGCGGAACACGGTCGGCCACCGGCCCAGATGGCGTTGGCCTGGATCCTGTCGAAACCCGCCGTGAGCGCATCCGTGCTCGGAGCGACCAAGCCGCACCACATCGACGACGCGATCGCCGCACTCGACATCACCCTCGACGAGGAACAGGCGACCTCGCTCGAGACGCCGTACCGCCCGCACCCGGTCTTCGGACTCAACTGACGCCCGTAGGACATGGTGGCCGACGGAGTGGGTCGTTCCGGCTCTTCGCAGGATCGGGAGACCCAGGGGGTTCCGGGTGTGGCGGTGCGTCGTCAGCCGCGGGTGCGGCGCACCGAGTGGATCGAGCTCTGGAACGCCAACGCTCATCCAGTCGAGTGGACCAGGACCGCCGACCGGATCATCGACGCCGTCGGCCACTACCGCGACCGGCGCTCCGGACCAGGACACTAGGCTTTCCTGGTCATGGCCACACGGGGAGAGGGGCGACGACCGTGTCGATCGCACACAGGTTGGCGGCACGCTGGAAGTCCGTACTACTGGCCGCGGCGTTGAGCGCGAGTTGTACGGCCGCGACGCCGGGTTCGGCGAGTGCCGCACCCGCGCCGATGTGCGGGCAGTACGCCACCGCACCGGTCGCCGACGGCCGTTACATCGTGGACAACAACAACTACGGCGGCTTCGCACAGTGCCTCACGGTCGACCAGGAGGGCGGATTCACCGTCGCCACCTCCGGCGCGAACGTCAGCCCGCCGGCCGGGCCGGCCGCCTACCCGGAGATCTTCGAGGGCTGCCACTGGGGTACCTGCACCGACCCGGCCAAGACCGAACTCCCCCTCCCGGTCCGTGAGATCGGCTCCGCGACGAGCAGCTGGTCGACGCGACCGACAAGCACCGGCAACTACAACACCGCGTACGACCTGTGGTTCAACTCGACGCCGACGACCGACCCGAGTGGCCAGCCGGACGGCGCCGAGCTGATGATCTGGCTCGACCGCCGCCCTGCGTCGGACAGCCCGCCGGGGACGGTCGCGAACATCGGGGGTGTCCCGTACCTCGCGTGGCAGACCACGATGAGCGCGAACGGCAAGACGTGGCCGCTGCTCGGCTACCGACTGCAGAACCCGGCGGCGTCCGTCACCGATCTGGACCTGCGCGCGTTCGTCCGCGACGCGGTGGTGCGCGGCGTGGTGAACCCGGACTGGCACCTGATCGCGGTCGAGGCCGGATTCGAGATCTGGAACGGCGGCCAGGGCCTGGGGACCGAGTCGTTCTCGTCGAGCTCGAAGCGCGGCTACCCGGTGGGCCCGACCACCGCCGGCACGCCCGGCAAGTGTATGGACGACGCCGGGAACGCGACGACGCCCGACAACCCGGTCATCCTGTGGACCTGCCACGGCGGCGCCGCGCAACAGTGGACGGTCGCCATGGACGGGACCATCGGGCATGCCGGCATGTGCTTGGGCACCACCGGGGCCATGGTCGCCCTGCACCCGTGCAACGGCTCGCCGTACCAGCAGTGGCTGCCCGCGCTCGGCGGCGGCCTGTGGAACGTCGGTTCGGGGCTGTGTCTGCGCGACGGGTCGTCGGGAACGGTGGACGGGACACAGCTCGACCTGGTCACGTGCGACGGATCCGTCGGCCAGCGCTGGACGTTGCCGACCACCGTCGCGGCCTCGCCCGCATGACCGGCACCGCCGTCGACGGTTCCGGCTCCCGAACACGACGCCGCCTCGGCTCACTTCGCCCGGGAGCGAGGTCCCAAGGCGCCCAGGAGCGAGACGCGTGCGCGGTCTCCGAACGCCGGTACCGGGCGGCTGCGATGACGGACGAAGGAACGCCGGATCGAGCCGGCGAGTGGCCACCGGGGCCACGTTCCCACACCGGTTCGCCGTGCCACCGGCGAACGCGGAACGCGAACGGCCGGACCGGTCTCGGCCAGGTGATCGCCTCGCGGGCAACGCCGCCCAGTCGTGATCCGGCCGGGGACGGATACGAAGCGAATTCGCCCGGGTCGGCGTTGGTTTCCTGCCGGTGTCCGGCGCGGTCGTGTACCGGGATCGGCCGCGGCCGGTCCGGGAGTTCGATGAGCGGCCGTGGGTTCCGCGGCCGGGGGGTCAGGTAACGGTGAGATAGACCAGACTGCCCGCCCCGGTCAGGGTGCAGTAGACGGCGAAGGGGGTCAGGGTACGGGTCTCGAAGTACCGGGTCAGGAAGCGCACCGCGATGTATCCGGCGACGAAGGCGGCGATGGCGCCGGCGAGGACCTGGCCCCGGATGCCGTCGCCCTGGTGGCCGAGGAGGGAGGGGACCTTGAGGAGAGCGGCGGCGCCGATCACGGGGGTGGCGAGGAGGAAGGCGAAGCGGGCGGAGTCCTCGTGGCGTAGTCCTTTGAAGATCCCGGCACTGATGGTGACGCCCGAGCGGCTGATGCCGGGCAGCAGGGCGAGGACCTGCGCGCCGCCGATGATCAGGGCCCGGCCCCAGCCGAGCTTGGCGATCCGCCGGTCCGAGAGCTCGTCCGGGTGGAGGTGTTCGTCGCCGACCATCCGTACGTTGTCGGTGGCGCGGCGTCGGCCGGTGCCGCCGCGACGCAGTCGTTCGGTGACGAACAGCACCAGGCCGTTGAGGGTCAGGAAGATCGCTGCGGGGATCGGCTTGCCGAGGTTCTCGCGGAACACCTTGTCGAGGGCGAGCCCGGCTATGCCCACGGGTATGGTCGCCACGATCAGCAGCCAGGCCAGTTTCTCGTCGACCGTCTCGATCCGGTGGTGACGCGCGGAGCTGATCAGGCCGGAGATGACCCGGACCCAGTCGCGCCGGAAGAAGACGATCAGGGCCAGGGCGGTGGCCAGATGCAAGCCGACCAGCACGCTCAGGTAGGGCGAGTCGGCGGCGGAGACGTCGAGATCCTCCTTCCAGTGTCCACCGAGCAGCGCGGGCAGCAGGATGCTGTGGCCCAGGCTGGAGACGGGGAAGAGCTCCGTGACGCCCTGGAGCAGGCCGACGCCGATGGCCTCTGGATACGTGAGAACGGACATGGACAGCCTTCGCAGCAAGGGTCTTGAGGAGTGGGCGGCCCGAAACTACTACACGCTGTAAGCGCTGCGCGGGCAGGGAAGTGACTGTTCACCGGGCCGACATCCGGAGTTGGAACTCCGGCGGGGCGCGGCTGGGTTGCGCGGGTGGTGGCCGACTGGCGTACGGCGCCGGCGAACCGGCCGTCCGCGCCGGCGTGTCCTGTTCGGTCACGTCGTCCGGGGGCGGGGCTGGGAGCCGGAGGTGTGCGACGCCGCTCTGCTGCTTCGCTCGACGCTGGTCGCTGCTGCGTCGGTTCGTGTGAACCACCGTGCGGACCGGGCCGATACGACGACGGACAAGACCGCGGACGGGTGGCATGGAGGCGAACGGTGCCGGTTGGCCCCGAGTAGCCTGCGGGCATGACCGACGTGATTATCCTGCACGGTGCCTGGCATCAACCGGCTCACTACGATGACCTGGTCGCGCTGCTGCGCTCCCGAAATCTGAGTGTGGAAGTGCCCGACCTCTACGAGCTGTCGCCGGTCGACAGCACCGCCCTGGTCGAGCACATCGTCACCGCCTCCGAGCAACCTCCGCTGGTGCTCGGGCACTCTTTCGGAGGTGTGATCGCCGGAACGGTCCGTGGCGCGGCAGGACTGATCTTCCTGGCCGGCTGGCTTCTCGATGTCGGTGAATCACCCGCACAGCTCCTCGAGGAAGTCGCGAAGGAAACCGGCGCCCCCGCCGAAGGGTTGCTCGCTGCCCTCGACGACAACGGGCGGCTTCGACTCGATCCCGCGGATGCTCGAAAGAACCTCTACGGCGACGTCGACGAACCGACGGCCACCCGCGCAATCGAGCTGCTGCGTCCGGAACCGCCTTCGATCTTCGGGACCATACCGAGCCGCGTGAGCTGGCGCGACACACCCTCCGTCTATGTCGCCGCCCGCGACGACCGTGCCATCGCAGCTCCACTGGTCAGCCGCTTCGCGGCCCGTTGTTCGGCCTCGGAGACATGGGAGACCAGCCACTCGCCATACCTGAGCCGGCCCACGGCTGTCGCCGATCTCATTCACCGACAGCGGCGAAACGCGAGTCGTTGACCAACCCGTCAGTGCGCATTCGATGTCCGCGACACCACACCGAAGCACGCGCACGCCGCGCACCCACCCTTCGTCGGTTGCTCGGGCTCGGGGACGCGGGCATGACGTTCGACGGTGTTCAACGCCGGTTGCAGGCGGCGGGCGCAGTCCGGTAGGCCGACGCCCCGGTCGAGCAGCGCGTGGACCGCCGGTGTTCCAGGGTGGTTTCCTCGCGGACACGGGCCCGGGAAGGTGGTCCGCATCCAGGCCGCCGAGCGCTTCTACACGTCGCGCGGCATGGTCGCCCTCTCGGTCGAAGGCCCGGACCAGGGCGAGACCCGGGCCAACGGCCTGACCCTCGAACTCGCCAACTACGAGCGGGCGGCCACCCGATACATCGACCACCTGATCACACTTCCCGAGGTGGACCCGAACCGGATCGGCGTGTTCGGCATCAGCATGGGCGCGTACTGGGGGGTGCGCGCCACCACCACCGAACGGCGGGTGCGAGCGCTCGCCGTGTTCGAGACACCCGGTGGCGACTGCATCTCCGGCCTGGAGCGCGCGCAGCCGACGTTCAAGCACAACCTCATGTACATGGCGGGCTACACCGACGAGGAGGCGTTCGAGCGCGAGTTCGCCGCCCGGATGCCGCTGGGCGACCTGGTCCGCGACATCACCTCCCCGGTCCGGTCCGGTTCGGCATCGGCGAGTTCGACGAACTCACGCCGCTGGAGGCCGCGTTGGCCAACTACGAACTGGTCCGCGCGCCCAAGGAGATGCAGGTGTACGAAAACGAGTTCCACCCGCTGGGCGGCGTGGCCGCCGAAATGTTCCGCTTCGGCTCCGAATGGCTGGAGCGCGCCCTGAACGGCGCCTTCGCCGACCCGGGCCGCGACGTCCGCCACTACGTCCACCGCGACGGCCGCACCACGGACGGCACCCACAACCCCTCGTGGTGGCTGCGCTCCGAGCCTGCGGCAATCGGCGCAGCCCGGCTCTCGGCCGCACGGCCCTGACGGGACGCCGCGGTTGCGGTCGGTTGGGCTCGGTGGTTGTGCCCACCCGCAACATCCGTTACGTCGTGCGTTCGAGGCTGTGGATCCACGGCGTCCGGCCGACCCGATCCGGTCTCGCGGCCACCGGCTTCACGCTCGACCCCTCACCCACAGGGCCGTCCCCGCGCACTGCGCGCACGCCGCCGGCATGACGCGACCCCCGACTCGCCGACTCTTCACCGGTGGGTCGGGGGTTCGTCCCCGTTGCCGGACTTCCCACTCCGGTCCGGCAGTTCGGCACACGTATCGCCGGGGCCGCACCCGACTGCGGCAGACCGCGCACAACGTGGACAACAACGCCGACCACCACGCGGGAGCAACCGTCGGCGGATCGCGCGCCCCCCGAGGGCGTGCGGGGTTGCCTCCGACTTTGCGCAGCGTGGACAACGGAGCGGACCACGACGCGTGGACGACCGTCGGATGATCGACGCTCGGGCTCTCGAATCACGCACGGGCAGCACCGAAGTAGGCCATCGCGTAGACGTTCTCGAAGACGACGACCGTTTGCGTGTCCACCGGGACGGCGCGTCGGACCTCGGGTCGAACCCGTGCGCGCTCTGCGACTCCACGGCGTGGGCCCGACCGCAGGCGGTGCCGGCCCGGATCGTTCGCACCCGGTGTTGGGATGTGCCTCGTCGGCGTCGACGAGCCCCATCGGGACGGCGGTCCGCTCTGCGGATCGCACCCCATCCGGGCGAGGAGTTCCACTCGCGCCACCTGCAACGCCATCGGCTGCGCCCCGGACGCCCGGACTGCCGCCGTCGGAAGGAAGTTGCCGAAAAGGAGTCCGTCGAAGCGGCGGCGCCGTCACCACCGGTGCGGTTGCTCCGGCGGTGACGGGAAGAAGAAGCCACGCCGGGTTCGACGGTGACGCCCCCAGTACGAGCAGTCCCGAGCCCGCGGCGAATCGCCGCCTGGATCATGCCACGCCCCGGGGCCTGGACCGACGGGGAACGGACACAACTCGATCACGTCCCGACCGCGTGCCCCGACCTCGCGGCGGCGCACGTCCTTGCCGGCGACTTCGCCGCCATCACCCGGGAACGACGAGGGAACGACCTGACCGCTTGGCTGACACGCGCCCTGATGGATGGGCCGAAAGCACTGCAGAACTTCGCCGTCGGTGGCCACCACCGCTGGGCCCTCCCCGTCGTCCGGTCGCGCGGTCGTCCGCCCGCGCGACCGCGCCCCGGCCGGGTCCGGTGGCGGGGCGCGTCTTCGGGCGGCCTTCGGCGACCGGTGTCAGCAGTCGTCCGGGTGGTTCCCCCGATCGATGACGCGATCGCGTTTCAGGTCGACGTGCGGGCCTACAGCGATGCCGCCGCACGTGCGGGCGGTGTTGCCGGTGACGGTGCTCGTGGTCAATGTGCCGGTGCCGTTGGTTCCGGACGCGAAGATGCCGCCACCGGTGCCGCCGGCCACGTTGTCGGCGATCGTGGTGTCGGTGACGTTCATGTCCGCCGGGTGCCGCCGAGTCGAGTCCTGGGCGATGCCGCCGCCGTCCAGGGTGCTGCGGTTGCCGACGATCGCGGTGCCGGTGAGGGTCAGGTTGCCCTCCCTGTTCGTGATCCCGCCGCCGTCCGGGGCCCCGGGGGCATCGTGGGCGTGCCCGGTGCGGTTGCCGACGATCGAACCCCCGGTGACGACCAGCGTCCCGGAGCCGACGTCGATACCGCCGCCGGGCGCGTTCCATCCGGAGAGTCCCCGATGCAGCACGCCGGGTCCGCCCGGTCCGCCGTCGCCCGCGGCGTTGAGGCAGACCGCGGTGCCGGCGAGCGTGAGCCTGGCGCTGTGCAGAGCGATGCCGCCGCCGCTGCCGCCGCCCCCGCCGTAGCCCCCGTACCCGTCGTGTCCGGCCGTGACGGTGCCCCCCGTCCCGCCGTTCCCGGCGGTGTTGCCACAGATCCTGCTGTCCGAGACGGTGCCCCGCCCCCCGACCATGGCGATGCCGCCGCCGAACCCGCCGTCGCCCGCGAGGGAGGCCCATGCGGGATCCGCAACGTCCACGCCGAGTCCGCCGTCTCCGGACCGGTTGCCCGCAACCGTGCCGCGCACCAGCGTCAGCGTGCTGCGCACGATGGAGATGCCCCCGCCCCGCCCGCCCTGCGGGGCCGCGCTCCGCACGGAGATGTGCGCCCCACTGGTGCCCGCGGCGTTGCCGATCACCTGGGTGTCGGTGGCGGTCACGGATCCGGGCTTCGGGGCGGCGATGCCGCCGCCGGAGCCCCCGTCGTGATCGGGTGCGCCGTCGCCGGCCCGGTTGTCGCGGATCACGACGCGGGTCAGGGTCAGGGCCCCGGTGGTGAGGATGCCGCCGCCGTCGGTGCCGGTTTCGGCCCGGCCGCCGGTCACCGTGAGGTCGGACAGGTCGACGGCGACGCCGTCGACGCGCAGGATCCGGAAGTCGGGTGCGTCGTGGGCGCGGGCGAGGGTCGCGCCGGCGCCGTGGATCGTCACGGCGGCGGTGAGCGCGGGCAAGGGGGTCTTCAGTCGGTAGGTGCAGCCCGCGGCCAGGGTCAGGGTGCTGCCGGGGTGGGTGTTCGCGGTGGTGATCGCCTCGCCGGGGGCGGCGGCGTCGCACGGCACGGCGATCGTCACGGGTGCGGGTGTGGGGTCGCCGGCGGTCGGGCCGGCGGCCGCGACGGGCGCGGCGAGGGTCGCACCGGCGGTGGTCGCGGCGACGAGCAGGGTCAAGGTCCTGGGCTTCACACGGATCTCCTCGTGATCACGTGCTCACGGATGGTGCATGGCGCCGCTCATCGTGCCACCGGGCCCGGGCCCCGCCAACGCGGTTTCGGGCCAGGCGACTTCGCCCGGGACGGCCGAAAACACCCCGTCATGGTGGACGGTGGGCCGGCGACGATCGCGAGGATTCGTGGGCGACTGGGTCCGAAGGAGCGTGCGGAGTTCGAGGAGCAACTCGCGAACCCGCCCTTCGATCAGGTCGACGGGCCGCGCGCCCCTGCTGCCCTTCCTCTTCCGGTTGGCGGCCTGGTCCCTCGTCTCCGGGATGACCGCCTCGATGCCGCGTTTCCGCGGGGGGAGGCGGTTGCCGCGGGACGAGTGGGCCTTGTCCCCGGCGACCGTGTCGGGCCGGGTGCGGGGACGCCTGGCGGGTCCGCGGACCCGTATTCCCTCGAGCACGGGGACGAACCGCGGGCAGTCGGCGGCCTGACCAGCGTCGAACAAGCCCAACTCGACCAGGTCCTCAACGCATGCCCGGACCTGCACACGGCTTGCGATCCGGCCCGCGACTTCTGTGCCATCACCCGCCAACGACACGGTGGCGATCCGACGACCCGGACGGGGCGTGTCCTCGTACGTTGACGATCCGTCAATCGTCAACCTGAAATTGACGCGCCTTTCGGGTGTTCTCGGCACGGGCCGCGAGTTCGTCGTCCGGCGGGTAGTCGACGCCCCGGTGACCAAATGCATGCAAACAGTCGAGGAACTTGGCTGCACCGTAGGTGGGCGGAGGTATTCCTACGACGGATAGCGCCGCATGGTGTCTCGTCCGCAGGGGCGGTACAAGGCCGCAGCCTCGTCCGCCCCGGTGTGCTGCGGTACTGCCGGGACAGGAACGATGACCTCCGCCGGTGCGGGTTCCCGATAGAGCAGTTCGACCGCTGCCGGCCTTCGCTCGATCACGCGTCGCTGGTTGATGGAGCCCTTGTCCGAGCGTTCGCCCGCATCCTGGCTCGTGGGCTCGTCCAGGATCAGCAGCCGTCCGACGTGGCGGGAGGGATCGGCGTCGCGGTTCAGCTCGGCGAGTGCCCGCCCTAGAGCCCCTCTTGCGTCCACCCGGTCCGTGCCGCCGGCCGGCCAGCCGAGTGCGGCGGGGTATGTCTTCCCCTCTCCGAGGATGACGACGTCGGCGAGCAGGTCGGTGGCGCTGAGCAGTGCCGAGCGCAGCGGTGTCACCTGGACCCAGGCGCCGGTGGCCAGTTGGAAGTCCTCCGAGAGGCGGCCTTCGAAGACCAGGCCCTGGCCGGGGTCGGCCGGGTTGATGAGCCGCCCGGCGTCACCTGTGCGGAAGTAGCCCTCCTCGTCGAAGGCGACGGCGTCGAGGTCGGGCCGCTTGTAGTAGCCGGGCAGTACGTTCGGGCCTTTGACCCGCATTTCCAGTCTGCCGTCGACCGGGGCCAGTTTCAGGGACAATCCGGGCAGGGGGACGCCGATCGCGCCGGGCTCGTCGGTGTCCAGGTGGGCCGAGGTGACTGCCGGGGCGGTCTCGGTCAGGCCCCACGAGGTGGTGAACCGGACTTCGTGGTCCGTCACCCGGTCCGCGATTGTGAGCAGGCGTCGGCGTAGTGGTTCCGCGAGTGCTGCGCCCGCGCTGAACATCAGCTTCAGGTCGGTGAAGAAGGTGGTGGCGAAGGAGGTGTCCGCCTCGAGTTCCCGGAGGAGTATCCGGAACCCGGCCGGCACGTTGAAGTACAGGTTCGGTGCGGCGTTGCGGAGGTTTCGGACGCTGCGCGGGAACAGTTCGGGGGTGGGCCCGCCGTCGTCGATGTACAGGGTGCCGCCCGAGGCCAGCACGAGGTGCAGGTTGTGGTTGCCGCCGAAGGTGTGGCTCCACGGGAGCCAGTCCACCAGGATCGGCCTGGTGGAACGCAGGAAGGGCCAGACCTGGCGCATCATTTGCTGGTCGGCGCAGAGCATGCCGTGGGTGTTGACCACGCCCTTCGGGTCGCCGGTGGATCCCGAGGTGAAGAGGATCTTCGCCACGGAGTGCGGCCGTACGGCCCGGTAGGCCGATTCCACCCGGTTGGTCGGCGGTGTGCGCAGCAGTTCCGCCAGGCCGACGGTGTGCGGGAGGTCCGGCGGGTTCCGCGAGGTGATCACGACCGGGGAGAGACCGCGCAGGGCCGCGAGCGCCGGGCCGTATGTCTCGCCGTCCTCGGCGTAGATCGCCCCTGGCTGGACACTTCGTACCGTCTCGCGCAGCCTCCGGTGGTCCGGGCTGAGCAGCGACAGGCCGGTGCTGAGCGGTACCAGCGGTACGCCGGCGGTGTAGGCGGCCAGGGTCAGCACCAGGTGGGCGAGCGAGTTGTCGGAGAGGATGAGCAACGGCCTTGCGGCGCCCAGCCCTTGGGTGAGCAGCGCTTCGCCGAGCGCGTCGGCCTGCTCGCGGGCCTGCCGGTAGGTCAGTGACCGCCATCCGTCGGGCTCGTGCCACTGGGCGGCGAGCACCGCGTCGGGGGTCTGGTCGGCCCACCGGCGCAGCAGGGCCGCCAGGTGGGGAGCGGGGGCGGTGAGGGGTTCCGCGGAGGCCAGGTGGATCGATCCGTCGGGGCGCTGTTCGCTGACGATGCGTGGCTTGGCGAAGACTGCGTCCACGGTGTTGCCCGCCTCGGCTTCGGGAGTGTCGGTCGCTGTGCCGGTGGTGCGTAGGTCGGGTCCCGGTGCGGTGGCGGTCGGTCCGCGAGGGGCGGCCGGTCGCGTTCGTCGGGCCGGTCGCCCCTGTCCGCCTGTGCGTTCGTCGGTCCGTCAGTCAGTCCGTCAGTTCGTCATGTAGGCGGCGATCCGCTCGAAGAGCAGGTCGAACTGGTCCCACGCCTGTTCGCTGACGCGCATCAGCTCGGGGTACTCGGCGGGGGAGCGGGTGCGCAGGTAGTTACGGCCGATCGCGCGGTGGTCCTCGTCCACGGCCGCGTGCAGGTCGAAGTACGAGTCGGCCTTGGCCTCGACGGGGAAGGCCGGGCCGGTGCGTTCGCCGAAGACCTGGCAACCGGTCTCGATGACCATGTGCACGATCACGATCTTGGCGGCCTCGTTGGCGCCGTGCATCTGCATGACGTACCAGTTTCCGACCGCCTCCAGGATCGGGTCGTAGACCTCGGCGTTGACGCCGTGGTGCTCGCGCAGCAGCACGTCGTGGCCGAACTCCTCGCGCAGGTGCGCGGCGTAGGTCTCGCGCAGTTGGGGGTCGGTGCAGAGCGCCTGCCGCGCGTAGAGCATGCGCTGGAAGTAGACGGACCATACGTAGAGCACCGCGACGAAGCGGGCGCGCAGTGCGGCGTCGTGCCCGACGCTGCCATCGTCGAAGGGCTTGAAGAAGCGGTGGCCGGAGAAGCGGCGCAGCCGTTCCTGGTTCAGCTCATCGAGCTGCGCGAGCGAGGCCTGGGCCTGCTCGGTGAAGCGGACCCGGGGCCCGGCCTCGTCCTCGTAGAGGCCGGCTCCCTCGAACTGTACGGAGAGGCCGTGGAAGTCCTGGCCGGCGACGGTCTCGAAGCCGTGCCGGGAGCCGACCGGGACGCACACCGTGTCGCCCTCGTGCAGGGTCTCCTCGCGGTCGCCGATCAGGCGGACGGAGCCCTTACAGACCAGGATCATCGACTTCGTCGGGTGCTCGTGGAGGTCCAGTCGCTCGCCGTCGTGCAGACGGACCCAGGCCAGCGAGAGCCGGCCCTGCTGGGGGACGAATCCGGCTAGGTCCTCGTTGCGCCGGAAGTCGCGCTGCTCGCCGAGGTGGTGGGTCTCGCCGCCGGCCTCGACGGTGGAGACCGCGCGGATCTGTTCGCGGCCGACGGTGGTGACGTGGGTGGGGGACCGGGGGGCCGTCTGGTTGGGCTGGTCGTTCATGGTTCGCCCTTTCGGGTCAGGGTGGGTCGGTGGAGTGGATTACGTCGGGGGTCCGGCCGTGCTGCCCGCGTCCAGTGCCGCGACGAGTCGGGTGTTGTCCTGCCGTGAGCCCACGGACATCCGCAGGTGGTCGCGCCAGCCGCCGGGCTCGGCGACGATGTCGAAGCCCGCGCGGCCGAGCAGCGCCGCCGTGCCGGGCGCGTCCGAGATCCCGATCGTGACGAACGCCGCGTCGGCGAAGACCTCGGCGACCTTCGGGATGCGGGCCAACTCGGCTGCGAGCCACGCTCGTTCGGCCATGAAGCCCGCTATGCGGCGGCGCAGCGCCGAGACGTCGGCCAGTTCCCGGACCGCGCAGTCCAGCACGGGAGTCGGCACGGCGAAGGGCGACCGGGCGGCGCGCAGCGCCGACACCAGGACCGGGTCGGCCAGTACGGCTCCCAGTCGCAGGCCCGCCATGCCGAGCCCTTTGGACATCGAGCGCACCACGACAAGATTGGGGTGCTCCGCCAGCAGGTGGCGGTGCGAGGAGCGTCCGGACACCTCGATGTACGCCTCGTCGATGACGACCAGGCCCGCGAAGCGCTCCAGGAGCCGGTCGAGGTCACCGGGATCGAGCATGGTGCTGGACGGGTTGTTCGGGTTGCACAGCAGCACGCCCTTGACCGGCAGAGCCGCCAACCGGTCGACGTCGAGGCGGTCGTGGCGCGGGCCGCCGAGCGGTACGGCTCGCCGGGCGACGCCGTGCAGTGCCGCCAGCCGGTCGAAGTACTCGAAGTGGGGTGGTGTCACGACCAGTTGGTCGACGCCCGGCTCGAAGAAGGTCGCTATCACCAGGTCGAGCGCGTCGATCGCACCACGGGTGATCAGAATTCTCGTCCGGTCCCACTCGCCCGGGTGCGGCGTCCGCACGGGGGCCGGATCCAACGCCTCCAGGGCAGCGGCGTAGTGGTGGATCAGCGCGTCGACTCCGTCGTCGGGATAGCGGAGCCACGGTCCGCCGGACATGTTCTCGTTGAAGCGGAGATTGATCAGCCCGCGGCTCTCGGGGCGTGGGTAGAAATCATTGTCCGAGCCTGGATCAAGAATTGATTTTCTAATCAGATCTTCGGCTTTGATGTCCATGAATCCCACTGTGAGCAGGTCGCCCGGTCGTGTCAAGAGGGTTTCTGTGGCAGGGTGCCCGGAATTCAGAACGGGAGGGGGCGGTGGGAATGGAAGTACCTGCCTTTTTGAAATAGGCCCCAATGGCAGTGAATGGCCACTTCAGGGCCGCTGCGCCGCCTCTCGTTCCAACGGCACCGCAGGATCTTTCCGTCGGTGGGCGGGGAATGTGATCGGCAGGGCGGAGATCATTGCCCGGCTGCTCGCCACAAAATTTGACTTCCCTCTTGACCGGACCGAACTGGGATACCCAGAGTGAGTTTCGTGGATACCAGGGCCGCGGTCCCCGGGTGCAGAGAAAATCTTGATCCGGACCTGGGCCAACTCGGCTGAGCGGTTACACCTTCGGAGAGGCGGGTCATGATTTCAGCCCAATCCGGCAGCGTGCCACGGGCGCCCGCACGGGTCGCGCCGTCCGACATCGCCGTCATCGGCGGTGGCACGGCCGCCGCCTGTCTGCTGGTCGGACTGTCGCACCAGCTGCCCGCCACGCTCGAAGGCCGCCGCACGATCGTCGTCTTCGAGCCCGACGACCGCCTCTGGCGCGGCCGGGTGTACCAGGAGGACGGCCCGGAGATCCTCGCCAATGCTCCGATATCGGAGATGTCCATCCACGCCGGCGACCCCGAGCACGCCGGCCGCTGGGCCAGAGCACAGTTCGGCGAACCAACCCGGGACACCGGCGGGTGGTACATGCCCAGAGCGCACTTCGGCGGCTACCTCGTCGCCGAAGCCGAGGCCGCCATCGGCAGGCTTCGCGAACGCAACTGGGAGGTCCGGATCGTCAACCAGAAGGTCCGCGACATCGGGATCGCCCGTCGCGGAGCCATCGTCACCACCGCGCGAATCGCCGTCCCCTGCACGACAGTTGTCCTCTGCGTCGGCGGCCAGGGGCAGAGTGATCCGTTCGGACTGTACGGCCGACCCGGATTCGTCGGGGCGCCCTACCCCACATCCACCGGCCTCGCCGGCATCCCACCGGACCGGGACGTGGTGGTCATCGGAACCGGGCTCACCGCCACGGACGTGACCGTGGCCCTGGCCGCCCACGGGCACCGCGGCAGGATCCTGCTCGCCTCCCGGCACGGGCTCCTTCCCACCGTCCGGCCCGCCGTGCCCGCTCGTCCCCGCACCCTTACCGAGCTCACCCGCGCGCGCATCCGGCAGCTGGCGCACGAGGGTTCGTACGGCGCTCCGGCTCTCTTCGCTCTGGCGCGTGCCGAGATCGCGGCAGCCGGACACGACCCCGACGGCCTGGGCCACGAGATCCGTACGAGCGAACCACCACTCACCCGGCTGCGTAGGCACTTGGACGGCGAAATCCCCGCCGCGCTGGGCCTGCTCTACCAGGTGGCGCACGACTTCGGCCAGGAACTCTGTTACCTGCTACCGGAGTCGGACAAGTCGGCGCTGCTTGCCGAGTACCACTCGCAGATCTCCAGCCTCTGCTGCCCCATGCCCCGCGTCAACGCCGAGCGCCTCCTGGCACTCGGCGGTTCGGGGCAGCTCGAAGTCCTCCCGGGTCTGCGCCACATCGCCCCGTCCGACACCGGCGGATTCGACGCGCATGCCCACGGCCGGACCGAGTCGGCCCCCATCGTGGTCAGCGCCGCCGGCAGCGCCTTCCACCCCGTCCCCCCTGACGCGCAGCCCCTCGTCGACAGTCTGATCCGCCTGGGCGCGGCGGTCGCGGACCCGCACGGGGGACTGCGCATCGACCCGTTGTCCGACCGCCTCATCGCCAAGGGAGACGACCGACCCCAACCGCTGTTCGCCCTGGGCGACTTGACCCACGGAACGTTGTACATCACCTCGGGGATACCGTTCATCGTCCAGCGGGCCCACGCCATCGCCGGAGCGGTATGCGCCGACCTCGGCCGGCCCCGCTCCTGACGGGCTTCGCCGGTCGCGTCCACCGTGAGCGGCACCGAGGCCGCGTCCTGGGACGGACTCGCCTCCGACCATACAAGTGGGGCGTGGGACTGGTGTATTCCCCCAGGATCGAACGCTGAGGCGGTCGCCGTTCTGCCCTGGGATCGGATGGTCTCGGGTTGATCACCTGTGGGGTGGTTGTGGCGCCGAGTGCCCAACGTGACGGTTTGTGTCTGCTGAGTACCCGTCTGATGATCAGGTTGCCCGTTGCGGTCGCTTCGCCGAGGAGCCGTCCGTCCAGGAGCTGGAGGAGTTCTTCCGGCTGGACACGGCGGCGCCGGCCGGCCACCGTGCGGCATCTGGAGGGCGCGAGCGTGGACGACGCGTTGACGCTGTTCGACGTGCTGATGGCGACCAAACTGCCGGCCCGCGCGGAGCGCACGGACGACAGGGCCATGCTGCGGGAGATGCCGAGGCTTCGCCGGGCGGCGGCGAAGGTGAAAGACGCGGTCGCGGTGCTGATGGACGCCCCTGTCACCGTGCTGCCGGGGCTGCGGCCGGCGCCGAAGAAGGCGAGGGCAGCGAGGGCGACGCCGTGGCGGCGGCGGTGAGCATGGCCCAGGCGTGGGAGCGGATCGAGCAGGTCGTCACCCGCTGGCGACCAGGGAACAAGCAACCTTCCCCTTGTGCCCGTGCGAACGCCGCTCACCCACCGTTCGTCCAGGGGCACCGACCGCCCCGACCCGTCGGCTCCCCCGCGCGCGAGCGCCGGCGCCGACACGTCGCTGCGCCCGGACGGGAACCGCTCCCGGGTCCGGGCGCGGCGATCACCCCGAGACAGGGCCGCCGAAGGTATCCGCGCCCCCGGCTCGTGACGCCGGCCCCGACGAGGGCACGCGGTGGCGGAACCGACCGGAGAGACCGACTTGGGCGGCCTCACCGGGGAGCGGGGCGACCGGGACCCGGGACCCCGACGGTCGCCCGGCGCGAGCGCCCGAATGACGTACGCAAGCGTGTCGAAAGCGGGTCAGCCGGCGTGACGATACGGGTTAAACAGGATCATCGACCCAATATCCGATGTTCATCCGCAAAACGTCGCGCCACGTAAATCATCGATAAACCGTAGTGAGTTGATCACGCGCCGGCGGTTATGGTGCAGCCGCACGCGGAAATCCGATTCTGTTGCGACGGCCGAACAGCAGGAAAGCAGTCATCTCGCGGGATGTCTGCCGATGAGAGGTGACCCGAGGGTCGATCCGGACCCGGACTTCGGCACGCAGCGAGACTTCCGCGCGAGTACACGGGGGAGCGAGGCACTCGCGGGTGCCTTGCCCATGATCGAAGGGGTTGACGGGCCATGTCGGGTTCCTTCAAGGTCGTCCTGGCGGAAATGGACGATCTGTTCAGGAAGCTCGATTCGTGTGCGGGCGAGATGAAGACCGCCATGAATGCCATGAAGGAGACGGGTCCCGGTCGTACGGGGCACAAGTCGCTGGATTCCGCCTGTGATCATTTCCAGAGCGAGTGGTCCTACGGTATCGAGTTGATCCACAAGAACACCGCGGGTATCACGGGCGTCCTGGGGACGATCCGGGACAACTACAAGATCGTCGAGGACAGCATTGCCGACGCGCTGCAGAAAGCTGCGGATGGTCGTCCGGCCAACAACGCCGCCGGGCCGATCGCCGGCAAGACGAACAGCAACATAGCGAACGTCTTGAACGGGGCCAAGTAATGACGACGGACGCGGATTATCCGGCCCTGGGATTCGACCCGGCCCCCGGCAACGTCGAGGCCATGGGAAAGCTCGTCGACACGCTCACCCGAGTCGGTACGCAGTTACAGCAGACCTCGGAAGTCATGACCTCGATCGGCAAGAGCGGCATGTGGGAAGGGGACGCGGCCAAGGGGTTCGGAGAGAACCTGGGCCCGATCCCCAAGTACCTGGCCGAAGGCCGCGACTCGATCGGCAAAGCATCCGCGCAACTGCATTCGTGGCAGACCCAGCTCGGCGTGTTCCAGACGAAGGCCAAGGACTTCGAGGCCCAGGCGGCGGCGGCCAAGCGGGCCCTCCTTTCCGCCAAGGACAGCCCCGATCTGCTGCTCGCGGGCAAGCACTTCGACACCGACGCGGCATTGCATGATGCCGAAGCCAAGCTGAAGGGCGCGCAGGACGCCCTGAACAAGGCCCAGGGTTCGCTCGAATCGATCATCGACCAGGCGAAGCGCCTGAAGGACGAACACGATCGCATCGCCGAGGAGATCGCGAAGATCATCCGCGACGCGGCCTCCGGCGCCCCGAACAAGCCGGGCATGTGGGACAAGATCAAGGGCGGGGTCGCCCACCTCGGCGAGAAGATGAAGAATGCGGCCAAGCACGTCGGCAAGTGGATCAAGGACAACGCGGACGTCATCAACCGGGTCTGCGATGTGATCGGCGATATCGGCGCGGGCCTTCAGGTGGTCGGCATCTTCCTGGCGGCCACCGGCATCGGAGCGCCGGTGGGCGTGGCCCTGATGGGAGTCGGCACGGGATTCTCGGGTGTTGCTCTCATCGGTCACACCACGACCTTGGCTGCGGGCGGAGGCGGCAGTTGGACGCAATGGGGACCCCGGTTGTTCGGTGACGCCCTGGGTGTGGTTCCCGGGTTGGGCGCACTCAAGGGCGGGGTCACTTCGATGCGGGCCGGCGGGAAATTCGCGCAGGGTGCCCTGACGCCGCTCAAACTGACGGCGCAGAAGGGCGGCATCATCGGGGGCGGTCTCATGAAGGCCAACAAGGTCTTCGGGGACGGTGTGCGGCTTTCGGGTAAGGGCCTGGCCGTCCTCGAGAGCCTCAAGGGGAGCCTCAAGATTCCGCACCTGAAGGAGTACTGGTTCCCACAGAATCAGGGAACCGGCGGCCTCATACCCAACGCGTTCTATAACGCCGTACACGGAGCGAAGTAGGAATCCGGTGCCGAACACAAGACTTCCCGAATTCGGCCTCGTACTGCCGGAACAGTTCGTCGAGATCCCGCTGAGCGGCGATGAGGACACTCGATCCGAGATCATCTACGAGATGGTCAGGGACACTTTCGGACCGGACGAGGGCGAGTCGGATCGATTCCTGCACACCTTGGCATTCTGGGTCGGTGTCACGGAGGCCGTGGACGAACAGGGCGCACATCTCGCCGCCTTGATGCCTGTTCCACGACAGGACGGTCAGGGTTTCGACACCATCACGCTGGTGATGACGCTGGTGGAGACCACCCTCGTTACGCCGGACGTGGCGATCGAGGGCCTCCTGGCATTACTCCGCAGCCGGTTGCCGCATGCGGACGTCAGGCCGATAGACCTGCCGTGTGGACCCGCTGCCGCTGCCGTCGAGCTGGGCGCTTACCAGTTCCCACCCGAGTTGCACCCGGACGGAATCGCGGTCGAGATGCCGCAGGGCCGTTTCCAGGTGCACATCCCGCTGCCGGGCCAGGCGTGGACGGCAATCTTCGAGATGACCACCACCGCTCTCGACGACTGGGATGATTGTTGCGTTCTCATGGCAGCGATCATGCGGACCGTCGGCTTCGGAGAGCTCGAATACGACGAGCAAGGCGTCGAACTCGTTCCCGAACCACCCACGAAGACCGACATCGGTTCGGCGCTGACCAAGAGCTGACCGATCCATCATTCGAAGGGGAGCCTTGCTGCGCTTGCCCGAGCTCCGAGTCGCGATGCAAACCCTGCTCGGTCCAGGTGAGGACCTGCGCGGCGTCGCCTACGTCAAACTGACCACCGGCAGTCGACCCGACGGCAACGGCGCCCCGGGCACGGTCATGGACGGCAAGGAATACACCGAAGTCGACAAGCGATACGGCGTCCGGAGATCGACCGCGCTGCGGATCGGACTGGGTGGAACGGTAAGGCTGTTGTTGCTCTATTGCACCATCATCGGCGCCGTATACATCGAGTCCGGCCGCGACGAGGCGCTCGCCGGGGAACCCGGCAGCATCGCGCTGGGCATGCCGGGGGAGCTGTGGCTCGACGCCAGATCGAGCCACTACGGCCCGGTCCTCGCGGTCACGAATCAGCGCCTCCTCTTGGTCATGGTCAAGGACGGAGACGGCGGCGGCGTGAAGGTGCTCCGGGACATCCCCCGCTCCTTCGTGGCCGCTGCGACCCTGGCTCGCGGGGATGTCTATCAGCGTGTGTGCAGGGTCGGATTCACGGACGGATCCACGATCACCTTCGACACCCTTCGAAGCCCCGCACGGGAGTTGGTGCAGTCGTTGTCCACCGTGTGATCGATGCCCGATCACCGGGTGGCGCGAGGTTCGGGCTTGACGAAGTAGCCGGGCAGGAACCTGCCGTTGGCGTACGGGACTTGCACCGTCTCGAACGGGACTGCGAGGGACTGCATGCCGGACTGGAAGCAGGCGCGGTTGCTCTGCCAGTTCGGGATGCGGTCCTGGGCTGCGTTCGTCCGGCCCAACGCCCAGGCCGGCCCGGGGCGTTGACCCGCACGCCGCCGCCCCGGCCGGGCACGGACCCACGGCGGATACGACGGCGACGGAACCGATGACACCGACGTGCGTATCACTGCGGATCAGCGGTATTCGTTGCCTTTTCGGTGAGTACTACAAGCCCGGAACGGGACCCGAATCACTGCGAGGTTTCGTCTCCTCGTCGCGTGCCCGCGACGCCGCGCGGGGCACCATGGCGGATTGCGCACGGCGCCAGTGCAGGCCTTGCACTGCCTCGATCGAGCAGCCTGACGCAATGCTCATATCGCTCACACCGCAGGAAGCGCGCAGAACGCGCGCCGCGCCCCGGCCGGGCGGCTGCCCTCCATTCGGCTGTGCCGTTCCGGTCACCACCGTGTCCACGGGTCGGACGCGTGGCGCCAAGGGCCTTGCGGTTCCGAGCAGTTCACCCACAGAAGGGATGCGGACCATGACCGAGATCGCCTGGGTCAAGCCGGAGATGAGGCCGGCCGAGTTCGAAGCCGAGATGAACTGCGCCTGTACGTGTGGCGCGTTCTCCGGCGCGGGCAGCGGCACCGGCGACGAGGGCGCGCCGTAAGTCGGCACCGTCCATCACGCAAGTCCGGTCGGTGCCCGGCCTCCTACGGCCGGGCACCGACCCCTCACGGTCGAGGTGAAGGATGAAACTGCTCGATCTCTGGGACGACGTGCTCGTCCCCGACGACCTGGTGTACTTCACGAACGGCGAGGATCGCCTGGTCACCAATCCCGAGCTGGCGGCCTGGTGCATGCTGACCATCCCCGAGGCCCAGGTGCTCCGCGCACTCGCCGCCCCGGACCGCGCGACGGGCACCCCGCCTGCGGACCCCGGACTGGCCGAGCGGACGTTGGCGAAGCTGGTGTTGAACTGGCTCGCCTACCTGCCCGGCCGCCGACCCGTGGTGCGGCGGCCGGAACCGCAGTTGACGATGGTCTACTACGCGATCACGGACGGCTGCAACCTGCGCTGCCCCTACTGCTATGCCTCGTCCGAGAAGCCCCTGCCCGGCGAGCTCGACACCGCCGAGTCGCTCGATCTCGTCGACCAGGTCGCCGACGCCGGGGCCCGCGTCATGGTCTTCACCGGCGGTGAACCCATGCTCCGCAAGGACCTGTTCACCGTCGCCCGACATGCCCGGGAACGCGGACTCGCCGCCAACATCATCACCAACGGCACCACCATCCGCCGGCTCGAAACGGCGCGGCAGATGGCGGAAATCTTCAACCACGTCACCGTCAGCCTGGACGGCGGCACCGTGGAGACGCATGAACGCACCCGCGGGAAAGGCACGTTCGCCCGGACGGCGCAGGGGCTTCGACTGCTGAACGAGGCCGGCGTCGTCCCGACCATCAACCACGTGGTGACTCCCGACAACGTCGACGTCCTCGATCGGCTGGCCGAGTTCGTCGCCGGCCTCGACATCTCCCGGGTCCGGCTGATGAACCACTCCGATCTGGGCCGGGGTGCGACCGACGGCTACGACTACGGCTGGACCCACTACCAGAAGGTGTTGGACTTCTGCTGGACCCACCCGCTCGCGGCCAAGCTGCTGCCGGAGGGGCCGAAGGCGGCCAAACCCTGCTCCGTCAAAGGCAATTGCGGCATGGGCGGCAACGAGGTCTACGTCAACTCCCTCGGCACGGTCTACCCCTGCAAGCTCGTCACCGAGAAGGTCCACATCGCGGGCAACATCCGCAGGCAGCCGCTGGTGGAGATCCTCGCGGCTCCGGTGCTCGCCGACATGCGGACCAACAACGTCTTCACCGGCGACAACCTCCAGGACTGCCGGCACTGCTACATCCGCGGCGCCTGCGGCGGCGGCTGCCGGGCCTACCACATGGCGGAGACCGGCGACGTGCACCGCAACGGCCGCCACCTCTGCCGCATCCTGCGCCAATCGATGATCGCCGGCCTGTGGAGCGCCTCCGGCGTCCCGGGAATCAGGCTCAAGGCCGCACGGGACGAGATGTTCCGCCCGCATCTCGTCCGGGACGACTCCGTGCACCCGGTGTACGAGGACTGGAAGACCGCCGACCGCCGCCTGCTGCCGATCGTCCACTGAGAGAGGACCGCCGCCGATGACGCGCTACCTGATCGACTCCGAAGTAGTCTGGACCCCGTCGGACGGCGAGGTGCGGCTCTACTCCGCCCGAAGCGGGGAGTTCCAAACCCTCAACCACACCGCGGCCGAGATCTGGCTCCAACTGGCCGAGACTCACTCCGTGGCGGACGTGATCGCCGAGCTGACCCGGCGTCACGGTGCGGACAGCCCCGCGCAGCAGGCGCTGATCGCCAGGGACGTCCAGGAGTTCGTCGACCGGCTGCTGGCCCAGGAACTGCTCGTGGCGGCAGAATCGGGGGAGGCTCGTGCGTGAGGCGCCGCCGGAGGTCGAGCTGCTGCGCGGTGCGCTCGCCTCGGTGGGGAGGGCGAAATTGCGTACGTCCGGGGAGAGCATGCTGCCCACGATCCGACCCGGGACGGTCATCACCCTGGTGGACCGGCCGTTCGGGGAGGTGGTACCGGGCGATGTGACGGTTGCCGTGATCGGCCGGAAGCTGATCACGCACCGCGTGGTGGATCGGGCGGCGGGCGGCCTGCTGACGCTGGGGGACAATCTCCCGCTGATCGATCCGGTGATGCGGCCCGACGACTACCTCGCAGTGGTGCCCGAGTATCACCGGGTCGTACTGCCGCGGGCCCCCGACCTCACGGCCCTCGCCGCGCTTCCCGACACCGGGTCGAGCCGCACCCGGATTTGGATTCCCGGCCCGCCCCCGACGTACCACCCGTGCGACCTCGCGGCCCGTCCCGACGATCCGCTCGACGGGCCGTTCGACGGGCCGTTCGACGACATCGGACCGGGCCGCCGCGACGCGCGGCCCGTGATCGGCGTCTCCCCGTACGGCGCACTCCCGGAGTCCGCGCTGGACGAGATCCTCGCGGCGGCGGGACGGCGCGACATCGACGTCCTGCTCGGGTACACCTTCGGCGACCCGACGGCCGGCCCGGTCGGGCCGCCGCCACTGCGGCCCGGGACCGCCGACTTCCACGTCCGCTTCGGTACTACGTCGCCGGCCGAGACCGCAGAGTTCGTCCGCGCTCGGATCCGGGCGATCCGCGGTATCCGGCCCACCGCGGTATCGGCGGGCCGGAGCGGCCGGACGGCCGTGGGGCGGTGTCCATGACGGCCGCGGTGCGCGTCGAGAACCTGGTCAAGCGCTATGCCAAGATGTCGCGCAACGCCGTCGACGACATCTCGTTCGAGATCGAGGACGGAGCTGTGGTCGGGCTGCTCGGGCCGAACGGCGCGGGGAAGACCACGCTCACCAAGCTGCTCTGCGGCGTCACCACGCCGACGGCGGGCCGGGTTGCCCTGTTCGGCGCCGAGCCGACGGTCGGCAGCCTGACGAAGCGCCACCTCGGTGTCGTCCATCAGGCAGCCCCCTTCGACATGATGCTGTCCGTCCTGGACAACCTGCGGATCGCCGCCGCCTTCAAGGACCTGCGCTGGCGCGAAGCCCGGCCGGTGGCACAGGAGTTGCTCGACACTCTCGGGCTCGGTAGGGCCACCGCCCAACTGGTGTTCACCCTCTCCGGCGGCGAGCGGCGACGTCTCCAGGTGGTCCGGGCGCTGCTCGGCCGCCCCCGCCTGCTGCTGCTGGACGAGCCCTCCGCCGGTATGGACGTGAGTGGGCGCCGCCGAATGTGGGAACTGCTGCGGGACCTGCGGAGCCTGCACGGCACCACCGTGCTGTGGACCAGCCACTACGTCGAGGAACTGGAACGCAATTGCGGCCGCGTGCTGATCATCGACCGGGGCCGCCTGCTGGAGCACGGCAGTCCACGCGAACTCGCCGAGCGCTTCGGCCCGCAGGTGGCCCTGGTCCTCCCGGCCGACGCGACCCGGCCCGAGCCGCTGGCCGACCTGGCCCGGAAGGCCGGACTCCAGACCGTCACCACGGACGGGCTGGTGCAGATCACCGGCCGCGATGTCCGCGCCAGGCTGCCCGCCATCCTCACCCGACTGCGGTCCGACGGCCTGGACGTGACCTCCGTGGAGTACCGCGCCCCGTCGCTGGAGGATGCCTTTCTCGATCTCGTGGAGAGCCACCGTGACCACTGAAATCGCGCCCGCCACGGCGGTCCCGCCCCCGCCCGCGGCCCGGCGCAGTCGGTGGCGTCAGGATGCCCTCGCCACCCTGTACCGGGAGTACTGCCTGCTCACCCGCAACCGGACGAACCTGCTGTTGGCCGTCACGCCGAGCGCGGTCTACCTCCTGCTCTTCGCGACCTCGCTCTCGCACATGGTCGGCGACGTCCGCTACCGCGGCCACGTCTTCGGATACGCCGAGTTCACCGTCCCCGCGCTGCTGCTCTCCTCCATGCTGGCGGCGGCGACCACAGCGGGCACCTCGCTCTTCCAGGAGCGGCTCGGCCAGATGGAGTTGGAGCTGTGGTCGTACGCCCTGCGACGCGACAGCTACGTCGTGGCCAAACTGGCAGCCAGCACGGCGCTCGTGCTGGCGCAGACCCTGGCGGCGCTCGGCATCGCGATTGCCGTCTTCGACTTCCGTTGGCCCGTCGGACACTGGGTCGCCCTGCTCGGAGCGACGGTACTGGCCTCCTTCGCCTGCAACGGCCTCTACCTGCTGCTTGCCACGTTGTTCACCGACTTCCAACGCTTCACCGTGACCATCAACGTCCTGGCCCCGGTACTGCTCTTCGCCGCCCCGTCGTTTTACCCGGTGGAGCAGATGGACCCGGTGCTGCGTGTGTTGTCCTGGGTGGACCCGGTCACGTACGTGGTCCGCTGCCTACGGGACTCGGCGCTACTGGGCTTCGGCGCGGCCTGGCCGGGGATGCTGATTCTGGCCGGGATCGCCGCAGTCACCAGCGGCCTGACCGCCCGATCCCTGCTGATCCGGGCCGCCAAGCTGTAGGCACGGCCCTCCCGGGGCCCCTTGCGGGGCCGACGAGAAGGGGCACCCGAATCGGAAGGGTCGGGACGACTCCTCGTCCTCGACGACCGAGGAACGTGAGCGGCCGCCGACGGAGTTCGGCATGCGCCGGCGAACACGGGGTGCCGAGGTGGGGTCTTCGTGTTCGGTGGGCGTGGGACCCGGAGTGAGGCTCGTGGTTCCCCGGCGACGCGGAGAGGGCGTTGGCCCGGCAGCGGCACATCCGTGAGATCCGCACCCGGGGGTGCGCAGTACGTCGGAGGGGGTGGAACCGCCGTTCTGCTCGCCGAAGTTCGGCAGGTGGCCGGGCCGGATCGCACCGCTGCCGCCCGGTGCCGCCCGCTGCCGCCCGGTGCGATCGGGGGCGGGAGCAGGCTGGTGTCGGGTTCGGGGAAGGCGGTCGGGCGCCGGTCGCCCCACCGTTGGGCAACGGCGATCGGGCAACGGTGATCGCGGTGTCGCCGGGCCCGCGTCCGCACCGATCCGCCGGGTGCGGGTCCGTCGGTACGCCGATGGCGCGGGGGACTTCGTGGGCCGCGCCGTCATCGACAACCGGCCATGGCACGCGACGCGACGCATGCGGCCGGGCAATCGCGGGGAACCTCTCGGCGCCGCATTCATTCGGATCCGTCGACCGGAACCACCAGATGCGTCCCGGCCGATGTGGATCCGCCGACCGCGAAGGGTTCCATCTCGTGGCTACCGTATCTCGCAAGTTCCTTGTACCCGCCGCCTTTGTCGCACTCGCGCTGACCTCCGCCGCGCTGCCGTCGGCTGCCGTGGCCGCCACCGCACCTGCCGATGGGGTTCCGTTCGTCGGCACGATGTGCCTGGCCGGCGACCACCCGAGGAGCGGCATAGTCAACGTGGAGTCGTGCGACTCCGGGCCCCGCCAGCGTTGGGGCGTCAGTGGCGAGTCGATCCACCTGTCCGCGAGCTCCGACATCTGCCTGGCAAGCGACTACCCGAGGACCCGCATCGTCTATCTGGCGTCGTGCGACTCGGGGTTCCAGCAGCGTTGGGGCATCGGTGGCGAGTCGATTTACCTGTCCGCGAGCCCCGACATGTGTCTGGCAAGCGACTACCCGAGGACCCGCATAATCAATGTGGAGTCCTGCGACCCCTCCGGGCCCCGCCAACATTGGACCGTGCAGGGGGAGCAGATCAGCATGACCTTGGTGTGATGCTCCGAAGTGTGATGCTCTGATCCATGATGCTCTGATTCACGATGCCCTGATCCACTTCGGCGTCTCTGGCCCGCTGGTAGGCGCGCCCCGTCGACGCGCGCGGCGGCGCCTACCGGCGGTGGCTCGGTGCAGGTTCCCGGCGTCGGTGTCGGTGGGCGGCGAGGCTGTGGAACGGGCCCCGGCGGGGCCGATGTTCGGATCGCTCGACCATCGGGGCCGGCCGCCGAACACGGGATGGCGCGGCCGCGTGTGCTCCCCCTGCCGGCGTGAGGTCGGTTCCGTGACGGACGGGCCTTGCCGTCGTGACGCGTGCGCTGCGCCCGGCTCGCCCTCGACACGGGTGCCGTCGCGCCGCTTCGGCGGGGTGGGTCGGGGCTCCCGGGTTCGGGCGGATGGCCGGACACGGGGTGCCGGGTCGTATTCCGGGGTGGGCGGCCCTGTCATCCGCCTTGCACGCTTGCGAGTTCGACACCGACGATCGTCGATGCCGTCGAAAGGACAAGCCGGTGACGCGCGTTCGCGCTGTGGGAGATTCTTGCGACTCCGCGCGGGTCCTTCGCGGGTCCGTGTCGTCGGTCCGGAACGAAGTGGAGCGCAGAGCGAGCCGTCCGGTCGTTCCGGAGACGCTGCGCAGTCCCTGGCGGATACCCGTGCCGGGGTGTGGCCTGGTGGGCTGTCTCATCGGACTCGGCTTCTTGTCGTCCGCGCCTTCCGTGGGCGACTGCGTCATGGCCGTGATCTACCTCGCCGCCGGGCTCTGGGGTGTCGTGCGGGCCTGCCTCTGCGGGGTGCGGATCTCGCCGGAGGGGCTGGTCCGTCGTGGGATGGCGTCCCGCCGGGAGGTGTCGTGGGACCGGATCGCCGACATCGGCTCCGGGACGGCCGCGAACGCGACGACACCGTCCGGCATGCCGGTTCCGACGCTGGTCGACGGCGGCACCGTGGAGTTGCGGAGCCTGGCGGGACACGCGTGAACGAGCTCGGGCAACCGACGGGTGGAGGAGCAGACCGCCTACCTCCGGGGGATCCGGCAAGCGGTGAGCGAACCGGTGTGACCGAGCCGGGGTCCGCTCCCGGCCATGCTGTAGTCCGGACCGACGAACCGTGCGGTGCGCGTGACCTTCACCGGGATCGCCACGGACTGCCGCCCGCCGTGCGGCAGTTGCCGGAGTCGGTGGGAGGCGATCTCCGGGATGTACGCGTCGTTGTCGGCGAGTTCCATCCGGCAGCCGTAGGGCAGCGGCGGTGGGCGATGAGAGAGTCGGACCCTCGGGCTGTACAGACCCCGCCCGGCGAACGGGCGGGGCAACTGCATCAGTGGGTGGTCAGCACTCGTTCAGTTGGTTGTTGTGGAAGAGCCAGTTGCCGTCTGCGTAGGCGCCGTAGACGTACGTGCGGCCGTAGTAGGGGTCGACGTTCGTCTTTTGCGCGGCGTCGAGCCTGTACCACACATTCCCGGCGCTGTCGATGTCCGCGCCTCTTATCCAGCAGACAGGGTGGATCCTGTCCCCGGACCACGAGGCCGACACCAGGTCGTAGTAGCCGACCTTGGCGGTGCCCCACTGGGAGTTGTACACGCCCACACCATTACCAGTGGGGTGAGAGTTGAGTTGGTACCAGCCGCTATACGCTGCGGCGGAGCCTGCCGAGATACCGACCCCACCGGCCGCCAGGGCCAACACAGCCGCCGTCACGGCGGCCCGGCGGACCGTGCCCTTCCGCTTGATGTCGATCTTCCTCATTGTTTCCCTCTCTCGACTCCGGGGCGGACTGCCCTGCTTGCGGAACCGCCCGAATCGCCAACGCGGCCATGCTTGTGCCATGCGGACGCAGTGGGCCCCTCCGGCCCCCACCAGGGTGGCCCGGTGAGCGCGGGAGTGCGTCCTGTCGACGAGCATGCCGAAGCGCGGTCGTTCGCGGGGGGTGTCCCGGCTTTGAACCTACGAGTCCAAGGGGAACGGCGGGAAGAACCCCGTGCAAGTCCACGCAGGCCCGCTCGCCCGCCTGCGGCTCAGCCCGCGTCTCCCGCCGGTTCGCCCGCCGCGAAGAAGTGCTCCCGACCCGCTCCACCTCGCCGAGGTCTTCGGCCTGGACGAAAAGACCGCGATCCGTTACGCCAACTCGGCCCGCCAACTCCCGGAACGGCGAACCCGAGGGCCCACTACCACACAGCACATCGACGGACCCTCGGGTTCCCCCCGAAGACCCTTCAGTTTCCGTGAACTCGCGGGCGTCGGACGGTCCCGTAGTTGTGCCCCTTGCGGAGTGCGAAGTCGTCCACACCCAGGACTCGTACTTCGCCGGGCTCCGGGTCGGGCAGGGCGCTGATGAGACGCAGGAGGACGTCCTTGCCCAGGCCAATGGCCTGGGTTGTCGTTCTTCTTGGACTCGCCCGGGAGGAGTCTCTCGACGGTCGTCGCGGCGAGGTCGGACTCCACGACGGGTTTGCCGTCTTGGACCGGTTCGGACTCCTCGGTGACAAGGCGGGGTCCGGTCCGGGCCTTCGAGCGGTGGAACCGGGTGGAACCGGGTGGCGGGCAGGTCGTGGTAGCCGTCGCGCGCGATCGACCCGGTGATCGCCGGGTGCGGTTCACGGAACCGGGTGGGTTCGTTGCGGGCCGGCTTCCACCGCGGTTGCTCCGGCGTGTTGCTGCTGCCGCGGCGCCGGCAGGTGTACTGCTGCGCCGCTTCGGCGATGGGGTGGAACTCGACCCGTGGGCGGTCGAGGCAGCTGAGTGACCTGCCCGGGGCGCAGGGGCCCGCGGGTGCTCCACGCGTCGATCCGTGCCCGTGGCTGTGCCTGGGCCCGGTCGCCGGAGGCGGCGGCGATGGCCTCCCGCGTCGGGAACACCCCGGACTTGAGCTCCCGGGCACTGTCCGCCGGAAGGGCCGAGCGGTTGTGGCCGGGCAGCCGGTGCGACGGCAGCGCCCACGGCGCCGGCGCGGCGAAGGATCCGCTCGGGAGAGGGCCGGACGAGCCCGGTGCCGGCGAGGGAGCCGGCCGGCGACACGCCGGCCGAGGCGAAGTCGACCCGGTTGGAGGCATAGGTGATGCCGCCGTCCGCGGCGCGCACGAACGTCTCCCGCTCGTCGCCGGCCGTGACCGGGGTGGGGCCGCACAGGTCGGGGAGGGCCGGGATGGGGTGGCCGGCGGAGATCATCCCCACCTGCCGGCGGTGCCGGGCCGCGTCGTGCCACGACCGGCCCGAAGCCGGGCGGACGCCGGACGGTCGTCGACGAAGGTGATCGCCACGAAGTACTCGAGACGCGCTTCCCGCCCGGCGCGGTCGACCCCGTCCCCGACCATGGAGCGCACCTCCTCGCGCGTGGGCTTGTCCCGCGAGCGGAACGTGAGCACCCGATCGTTGCTGTAGATCCCGAAGACGTCGCCGACGTCCGACAGTTCGAGCTCACGCAACACGACCCTCGGTCCGACGAGCCGCATCCCACATCCCATCGCCGACACCCACGAAACCGGACCCGACGTCACCGCGAGAGCCGCCTGGCGAACCGGAGAACCAGCGAGCCGCGGTCCGACGGCTCTACGGCTGGGACGTCACCGACGCCACCCGGCCGGCCGCACTGTGGCGTCTTCCCGAACACCGCCTCAGCCGCGTACACGTCCGCACCACGGCGCAGTGCCCGAATGTCTCCGACCGCACCGTCTGGCGCCGGCCGGCCGGCCGCCACCGCCACACACACCGGGCGCCCGCCGCGGCGACCGGTTCGAGATCAGCCCACCCATCCGGGTGTTGCCGGCGTACCGGCACGGCAACGCCTCCGCGGTACAGCTCGAACTCGTCGCCCGCTCGAACTCGTCACCCGCGCCCGAGCGGGCCGCCGACTCCGGCGGCGACGAAGCCGCGCCCATTGTTCGCCCGACTCCCGCGCCTGCCGCATGAACGCCGCCTGACGACGGCGTACTTCGGCAACGTCCGGCGGCGGTACACCGGCCGCCGGGACCCGGGCGACCATCCGCCCGATGCGGTCCGGGCAGGCGTCGGGCGACGCCCTGAATACGGAGCCCGGTTGCCTTCCCGTCGATGCCCTCTCGAATTCGATTCCTCCGGTTCGGTTCACCCCGGCCCGACTCGAGAGAATCGTGCCATATCATTACCCGACCTCTTGCGCCCCTCCTGCGGTCAATTTCCCCTTGCGATGCGCAGAGCCTCACCGGAAAGATGTGCACCTTTATTTCCGATGTCTATTTCCATTTTTATTCCGCCGGATGTGTCCATATTCTTCCCGTCATCCGGGCGGGATTTATGATCCATTGTAGGAAGTGCACATGATCGGCGTTCTTTCACCCCGCGCCGTATCGCCTCCGGGCGTTGGGTGCTAGCTTCGATGATGGAACAAACAACGGTGCGTGGGAATGATCCGCATCCGGAGACGACGGGCGTATTTCGGCAGCCCTGCCCGATGATTCTTTTCATCTTCCGGTGCAGGAGTGGTGGGTCGATACCATCGCGACCCCTGTGGTCTGCGGATGCGCGAAGCGACCGGTCGGCGATTGTCGTCATCATGGATTCATATGGATTTTCCGGCAAAGGAGTCTCGAATGAAAGAGCCCGACACCGGCGCGGGGATCGGACACTCGTCCGACCCGCCCGAAGCCATCACGAGGCACTCGGTGCCCGAAGCCGCCCCCGGCGGCGGAGCACCACCCCGGGCGTCGTCGGATCGACGACCACCACCGCCACCTCCCCCACCATCGACCGGATTGTGAGCTCGCGATGACCAACAATGTCAACCTGTACTGCAACGTGAAGATGGGACAGTTCGACTCCTCCGGCAACGGATCCATGGTCGTGACCTGTGGGAATTTCGGTCCGGACAACGCCACCGGGTCCGTTTCCTTCAAGTTCATCACGCCGTTCTACGTCAATGTCCCGACACTGCCCACCGTCACGGGCGGGACATCGAGCTGGCTGTACCAGAACACAGCCGCGGCCGTCCCGTCGATCATCAAGGTCGCTTTCAGCGGCATCGCCGCCGGCAGCAGTGTCGCCATCACGGTGAGCCTGAAACTGGACGCCAATGCCCCGACCTCGCCCGCGGCCGGCCGCGCGGTCTTCACGACCGACGCGGGCAACACCGTGGATGTCGACTCCGACCTCACCCGGAACTCCTGGCCCGTCTATACGGTCCGACAGAGCGTGAACAGCCCGACCCCGGGATCGGTGAACCTGTACTACGTCCACCACGAGGTCCCACTCGTCATCGGCGGCAGCGCGCAGGAAATCCCGTTCCTCTTCTACAACGGGGCCGGCAGCCTGCTCAGCGGCACCCACAGCGTCTCCTACTTCACGTTCTCGACACCCTTCTACACCCGCGTGCCCTCCTCGGGTCGCCCGCCGGGCTTCTCCGCGCTGTACGAGAACAACGATCCGGCGATCCCCTCCGTCTACCAACTGCAACTGCCCGCCGGAATCGGATCGCTGGGCGCAGGCGTGGCCACCACCGTCGACATCCCCTTCCAGGCACAGTCGGGAGCCCCGTTCGGGCACTACGGAAGCGGCGGGATCTACGTCCCCTCCGGCACGGACACCCAGGGCGACTACTCCAACTCCCACCACCGGATGCCCTTCCTGCTGGTCGCGACCGGCGCGGTGTAGGCCCGGACCGGCCCGATCATCCCGGACGACACCGCCGGACGGGGTGCGCGAGGGCGGAAAGCGCGAGGACGACCCCCCCGCCCGGTGCCACCGCTTCGGTGGCACCGGGCGGGAGTTCGCGGGTGCCCGGAGGCCATACCTCGATGCCGGCCCCGAATTCTCCTCGCAGCCCGCGGCCTCCGGATCGGGTCCGAATCCACCACCCGCCGCAGCCGGCGAACGAGGACGGTGCCCCCGTGCCGCACCCGCCGTCGTTCCCGGAAGCCTTCGAGACCCGGGCATCACGCGCACCGGCACGGTGGCGGTGCCGTACACAGGACAGGAGACGACCTACGGGGAGTCGAACTCGCGGGCGAACCGGCCGGCCGCGCTGTCGGTCGAGCGCGGGGTGGGACCCGAGGACATCGTCGCGGTCGCACCGCCACGGACGGCCGACCTGCCGATGGCCCTGCCGGCGGTCCCGAAGTCGGGGGCGGCCCACCTTCCCCCGGACCCGGCGCCCCCGGCCGAACGAGTGGCTCGCATCCTCGCCGATGCCCGCCCGGCCCTCGCCCTGTCCACCGGCGATAGCACGGTCTCCTGGCCGGCCGGCGTGCCGATCGTCCTCCCGGACCGCCCGTACCCGGTCTCCGCCGCACCCCGATGGCACCGGGGGACGGACCTCACCGGGCTCCCGGACCTGCGCGAACGCTTCGCAGGAGGCCGTCGACCGAACCAGGTACGGCGCACCGGCGTCCCCGACACCCGCCTCGCCGGAGCCGGTGCTCCGGCCCTGCGGCACCCGCGCGAACTCGGGTACCGCACCTTGGCGATCTGGAGCGCCGAGGGCGGCGCCGAGGCGGACCGCGCAGGACTGGAGCCGCTGCGTCAGTGCTACCGTCCACGTCCACCCGGTGGACGCCGGGCACGACGCGATGGCCAAGCTCGGCCCCGCTGCGGGGGATCGGCGCTCGACTGGCCATGGCACCGCGCCCGGGGTGAACATGCGGGCGCCTGACGCCGACGGCCGGTGGCGGCTTCCCGGCGGGTGACGGCGACGGCGATGACGGGGAATGCGCCGGCGAACGGCCCGGAGCGGGCGGCGCGTTGCGCCGAGTGGGGATGGCGTGGGTCGTCGGCGTCGGGCGTTCGGCCGCGCGTGGTGAGCTGTTCCGGGAACTGCCGGACGTGGGCGGGCGGGGTGCGGGTCGGGACGTGCCCGGGTCCCGGCGGCCGTGGGTGGAGTGTCGCCGGCGGTGCCGCGTACCGAATGCCGCCGGCGCACCCGGGGTCGGGTAGACCGGCGATATTCGTCGGGTGGTGTGGCGAATTCTCGCGCGCGTGGGTGCAAGGGGGCGTCGGCGGCGGCCGGTTCGCGGTGATCGCGACGTGTCGCGAGCGGCGGTCGGGTCGGTCGATGTGGGCCCGGTGCGATCGGGTCGCGGCAGGGCCGCGAAGCGACGGGCACCACGATTCCCGTTCCCGCGTGCTCGCACCTCGTGCGCGGTGGTGCGCTTTGCTCACACCGGTGCGATGACGAGGCTCACCGCGAGGCTGTTGGTGTCGCTCAGTCCGGTGGTGGCGCAGGCAATCGGGTTCAGCGCGGGTTCGACGGTGATCAGCGTTGCCGCCTGCCCCGACCCCAGACCGGCGGTGACGGCCCCCACGCTGGTGGTGGTGACGGTGCCGTCGGCCGCGCGGACGGCGTTGCTGGTGGCGTAGGTGATGGTGCTCGACTGCCCGGTGTTCCAGTGGTACGCGACCGGCAGGGAGGTCAGGAAGGTGAGTTCGAGGAGGCAACTGGACGAGGGGAGCTCGACCGCGAGGCTGCTCGATCCGCTGCTGACGCCGCTCAGCAGGGAGATACAGCTGTAGTTGTCGGAGATGGCGAGTGCCTCCGGCTTCGGGGTGTTCGTCAGCGGCGGTGTGTAGGCCGTGTGCCGGTTGCCCGTCAGGCAGGTGATGTCGACGGGCGAGGCGGACGCGGACGCCGGCGCGATCACCGCTCCCGCCGAAGCGAGCGTGACGACGACGGCGAGCGCGGCGAGCGGGCGACGAGATCCCTGTGGAACGACGGTGCGAGGTGCGGGCATGACCGTTCTCCTTACGGAGGGCGTACGACGCGGACCACGAAGCCCGCAGTCCCACAGTGGGACCACGGCACGCACCGGTACAGGGTCGGGCCCGGCGTACCGGGAGCAATTCGCCGTCACGCGTTCCGGCGCGAGGGAGAGCGCGGCGCCGTTCGAGCGCCGGGCGCCACAGGTCCCGCATCGTCTTGCTCCGCCGGGTCCGAACCCGGCTTCGACCCGTCGTCCGGCAGGTTCACGAAACGTTCGAGGCGCGCACCGACGTGGCCTCGACCGTCGAGCCCTACGGCACCGCGGACGTCGAACCTGCCGCAGCCCGTCACCCGGCCCGTCACCGCGTTCGCGGATTGCGACTCGACGACGACGTGGCCGAGAGCCGGTAGGTCGCCGTCGGCGTTGTCGACCGACGTCCACTGCCGCAACACCGTTGCCTGCTTTGCCTCTTCTTCGGGAGGGGCGGCCTATCCCCAACGCGTGATCTTCTACGCCAACGTCAACGCGGGGTCGGTGTCGGCGTCGGAAGGCTTGCAGGTGCGCCGCAGGCGACCGTCGGCGACCTCGGCGGGTAGCGCGAAGCGGTAGCGGCCGTGGACGGTGTGGGCGAACTCGGCGGCGACGTGCGGGCAAGGTCGGCGTCGCCGACGTGCAGACCCTCGGTGCGCCTCTCCTCGCCGGTCGGCGTGGTGGCCCGGTCCGGCGTCCGGATCACCGCTGCACACTCCTCCGGACCGGCACCGGGTCCTGTCGCTTCCGGGCCGGCGAGGCCGGACGCCGGGCCACGCCGACGTTCCGACCGACCCGACTCTGCCACCGGCAGGCCGTACAAGAGTGGACGAGCATTCCCACCCGGGCCGTGCCCGATCGGTGCCTACCGGTCCGGCCGGCGGGGGCCCGGACCGCCCGACGCGGCCCGGGCCTGGGCACGAACAGGGGGAACCTCTCGGCGCCAAGGCCCCGGCCGTGCTGTGGGCCTCGAACAACTCACCCGCGAAGGCTGCCGAACCGCCGCCTACACCGACCCCGACCTCGCCTACCCCCTGGAACAGATCGGCCTCCTGCTGCGCGAACTCGACACCACCGGCGTGGGCGCGGCCATCGGGTCGCGGCGCCTGCCCGACGCGCACGGCTACTATCCGCCCACCGGCCCCAACGCCACCGCCCGCCTGTACCGTCAAGCCATCGCCGAACTCCTCGACCTCGACGTCACCGATCCCCAGGCCGGCTACGAGGCATTCCCCGCCCACGTGCTGCACACCGCCCTGCCCCTGGTGCACGACCGCGGGCCGAGCTTCGACACCGAACTCCTGCGCGTGATCGGACGGATGGGACACGGCATCGCCGAGTCCGGGAGCTGCGCCCCCCACCGCTACGTCGACGGCGACACCGGAACACCCCGTGACTACGACGCGATGCTCGCCGCAGTCCACGACCAGGCCCGACGACACGGACCGGATCCCGCGACCCGCCCGATCTCCGTCCACGACCGCATCCTCGAGGCGGGCGGTATCGAAGCCGCCGCCGGACAAACCCCGCACCGGGCACTGCCGGAACGCTCCCGCCAGGGCCGGGATTGGCGTGCGCGGGCCCGGGGCCACGCGCTGCGCCGGCACCTCGGCGGCCGGCTCGATGCCGGTGGATCTATTCGCAGCCAACTCGACGCCGGTGGACCTACTCTGAGGGCCCGGGGGAGGGGGTGCCGTGGAGCGGGATGTTCGGCTGGTGCGGGATTTGGTCGCGGTTGTGCCCGGCTTCGAGGACTTGTTCGACGTGCATGTCTTCAACGAGCACGGTGTCCTGCCGCATGTGTTCTTCTGGGATGTCGTTCGGGAGACCGTTGCGTCGTTCCTCGGAGGGGACGAGACGGACTGGCGGGTGACGCTGCGGTTCCTGGAAGAGCAGCTTCGACTCGATGTCCCCGAAACGGCCCAGGTGATTACTACCTCGTTCCTGTTCAATCTGCCGTGGCCGGATCAGCCCGGATACGGCCTTGTCGACCACCTGGGTCCCGCCATGAGTGCACAGTTCGCCGCGATTCGGCCGTCCGGGTAGGGTTTGTCCGGTCGACTCTGCGACTCCAGCGTGTCCAGGCCGTTGATCTGGCACGACCTGAGCAGGTTCGCGCGGTTGTTGCCGCGTCGCAACGGCTGCGTCCTGGAGCAGTTGCCGTCGCCACTGATCGTGCACACCACGGCCGCGCACGCCGAGTTGGTGGTGCTCGTGCCCCGAGTGGTGGCCCGGCACCACGCGCACCACCGCGCCGGATTCGCCCGTACCCGGTCGCGACTGTTTCGACCGAACCCGCGAACTCGAGCCGCTCCTCTGCACGTTCCGGGTACGGCCGGCCGGAATCCACCTGATGAGGACGGGGCGGGTGGTCGCCGACCCGCGGGAACCGGCCTGCCTGCGCCCGGATGCGGCACCGGCGTACCTCGGCGACCTCGTGGCCGCGAAACGCGAGGCGGAACACGGGGCTCTGCCGGGAATGGTCCCGATCGACGTGGTGTGGGCGGACGTCGAACGGCTGCGCGCGACGCCGGACGAGGTTTACGAGGTGTCCGCACTCGCGGAGCGACCCGACGCGCACGACGCACCGCATGTCGAACCCGGTCGACGCGACGGCGTTTTGGGCAACCATGACGGCGCGACCGCATGCTTCCCCGATCCTCGACCTTCCGCGAACGCCGGTTCCACGCCCCGGGGCTCCCGACCACGCACCCTCCTCGACCGCGCCCCCGCCGGCACCGAACTCACCCGCGCCGCCCTGCTCCGCGGCCGCATGTCCCCACCACGAGAGGGCCGCCGAGGGCCGCAAGAGCCACGAACGCGCGCGGTGAACATCCCGGCCGGCCCGTGGGGTGCACAACTTTTTTGACGGACGCCCGCGCCCCACCCCCCGCCGGGATGGGAATGGGTGCAACTCTGGCGAAGTGGCAACCCCGCCGCCAGGCACTACGACGGCATTGTCCACCCTCATGACGGCCATATACACGACTTGGATGCGTATCCGGCGGCCCGAGGACACAGGCTCACCGTCGACGAATCCCCGGCCGTAGCGCCCGAAGCGGACCGGCCGGTGCCGCCGGAAGATGTGGAACAGGCGTAACTCCCGGGCACTGCTCGCCGGGCGACGCCGGACAACGTGTCTCCCGGCGGGAACCGGCCGAGCTGTTCGCGAGTCAGGGTCGAATCCCCCGCGCTGTGGCACAGAACGGCCTCGCCGAGGATGGGGCAGGATGCGGGGATGGAGCGCCGCCGCAGAATGCATGTCGATCTCGATCACCTCGACCGCCTCGACTACGACTGGTTGTTCGTCGTCCTGGAAGCCCCGAGCGGCATGGTCTACGAGATCCAGACGTGCGGCACCGCCTGTATGCAGAGTCGGGTCGAGGGTCATTTGATCCCCATCGAGGCCCCCGACGCGTATGCGGCCCTGATCGACCTGTTCGTGAGGGAGTTCTCCGGCTGCGGCGGGCCTCGGACATGGACCTCGGACCACCTAGGTTCGCTCCGCGCGGCGATTTCCACGATCAAGTTCCCTGCGGACTTCGACTCCGCCCCCGTCATGGGCTACCCGGGCACTCCCATCCACGTCGACGAGTCCCGCCTGTCCGAGGTAACGGAGGCATGGATTCCCGTGACCACCGAGCTCGGAACCGGCATCCTCGTCTGGTCGAACTCCGACTGACCACACGAACGCAGAACGCCACACACAGACCGAGGCTCCGCCGCCCAACTGGGACAACGATCTTCGGACGGCCGGAAAACCATCCGCAAAGGCACCGCAAGTCGCCTCCTCGGACGCACTCGTTGAACACCCCGTCGCATACGTGATCGGTGCGGTTCGACAGAATCGGTGGCATGACACGAGGCGAGCTCCCCGACGGCTGGACCCTTCAGCGGATACGCGACGTGTCCGGTGATCGGGAGGCCGTCGTGTTGAACACCGAGCGGGTCGTGACGTACTTGGGCCAACCACATGCTCCGGACGAGGTCCTACAGCCGGAGATCGTCCTGGGCTTCCACGACCTCTGTGTCGTGAAGGCCGTCGACGATGACGACTGGTACATGGGCTCGCTCAACAGCGACGGCACCGTCGACTGCTGGGACGCATACGACGACCTCTGGAACGCACTCCGCGGACTCTGAGCAGGCTCACGGTCGGCGGGAAGCGATCTCTGAACACACGGGAAACCGAGCATCAGTTCGACCCATTCCCGCACGTCAACCTCACTCGTGAACGCCCCACAGCCGCCACGGTGGCGGCGCTCGGCGTCGGCACCGGTGCCGCGCACGCCTCGACGGCGCCGCCGGCCGCCGCCGACCGATGCGGGGGCGCGGCGTACACACCTACCGGGCCGGCAACGCGTACATGGAGGTACACGGCTGGGCGGCAAGGGCGCGGTCGTGGACACCTGGGAGTACGTCTCCCAGAACGGCCACGTCCAGGACAACGAGCGCTGGTGCCTGGAGCCCGCCCGCGAAGGCGGCTGGTACCTGCACCCGTACTACACCTGGGCCTGCGCCTGGACTTACCCAGCACGGACAGGATGTTGGTCTGGAGCTGCAACGGCCATAGCAACCAGCGGCTCTCCTTCAGCAACGGCGCTCCGACCGGCGGCCAGATAACGCCGAGGTCCGACACCCGCCTCAGGATCAACGCGGGCTTTGCACACGAACAGCTGTTTGCATCCGGGTGGAACAACAACATGACCACCTTCTGGCTGTAGGCCGTAACGCAAACAAGGCCCCAGGCAAGACCCTTCCGGGAGAGGTCACCAAACCGGTGCCGTTCGGCGCGGTCGTCCGCGTCGCCCCCGCGGGATCCAGGGTCTTCCCGGGCCCGGCGGCGTTCCCGACCGGGAATGCCGCCGGACCCCCCGGCCGCGCCGCCACCGAAGTGGCCATCCACGAGTTGCGCTTCGCCGGGCGATCGGTGCTCCCCGGCCCGGGAGGCAACGCCGGCCGCCGGAGGAACCGGCCTCACCACCCCTTGGACAACGCGGTGGGTGCCGAAAATCCATCCGTGCAGGTGAGAGCGCCTTCAAAGAGCGTTTTGTTCCGTAATCGTGTTTGGTTCCAGGTTCAGATATCGTGCCAGTTCGGGGTGTTTTCGTGGGTGAGTCGTCTGCTCCCGGATCTTCATCCGGCAGCGCTTCACCCGCCTCACCCCCGACGAGGTCCAGGACGTCATCCCGCTCTACCACCCCATCTGGGCCGACGCCGACCCGAACGACATCACGTTCGCCGACAGCCACGCGCCGCCCACGGCAACTTCCGCAACTGGGCCCGCCTGACCGCCCACACCCACACCGCCCTCGAACGCACCGGCCGCACCCACGTCGACCAAGAGATCCTCCGCTGGGCCTTCAGCCGCCTCGGCTCCGGCAGCTAAACCACCACCTCACCTCCCGCACGGCCCTCTCGCGGCTCCGCGGCGCGCCCTGGTGACAACCAACATGCTTCGGCCTTCGCATCGAACGAGACCGGCCGAAACCACACAACCACACAGGTTTTCTGTAAGGAATTAACCGTGTCGGTAAGTAGTAAGGAATTGCCGGGGGTTCCTCGAGGCGAGGCCGGACCGAGTGGTTCGGGGAGTACGGCGGGACAGGCGGGCACGTGTCCTTCTCCGGGCTGCACACCGCCCGCCCGACGACCCAGCAAGCCCCCCCGGAGCCGTCGAGGCCCTCGACCGGCGCCCCCTGCGCCGCCCTGCACGCCACACCCCAGCAACTCCCGCACACCCGGCCCGAACCCATCTCCTCACCGACCGTACCGACGTCGACCGCAACCCGCGCCGACCTTCGGCCCCGTCGAGCCGTTCGCACCCACCGGTCCTGCACCCTGTCTCCCACCGGATCCGCGTCGCACCGTTCGACCGCCGGGCTGCGCCGGGAGTCGTTGTTGGACCGGTTGGCGGTGGACCCGGCGACCACGGCCGTGTTGGTGCGGTGGGTGTGCGTGCGCCACAACCGCGAACACGGAACCCAAGGCTTCCACCACCACCCATACGACGAGACCGCCGCACGCCGGCGTCGCGCAGTGCGCGCAGGGTGTTCCCTTCGGCGCAGAACCTGTACAGGCCGATCACGGGCACGGGTGGGGCCACGAGCATGGTGGAGCAGGAGCCTTCGAAGACCGGCCGGCCGCACCCCGAGTCCTTGAACGAGGAAGAACGAGCTGACCTCAAGGAGGTCCTGGCCCGCTGTCCCGAGCTGGACGCGGCCGCCGCACACGTCCGCGAATTCGGCGAGCTCCTCGGCCACCGTTCCGGATCCGGGCTTCCCACCTGGATCGACGCCGTCGACGCCAGCCGGCTACCCGGCCTCACCGGGTTCGCACTGCACCTGCTCCGCGACTTCGACGCCGTAACGGCCGGACTCACCCTGGAGTGGAACTCCGGCAGTGTCGAAGGCGCCGTGAACCGCATCAAGAAGATCAAAAGGCAGCTCTACGGCAGGGCCGGATTTACCCTGCTCCGGAAGATGATCCTTCTCCGGTGACCTCTCGCAGCATGGGTCAGAGCTCTGTGGTCCAGATGCCGGCAGAGTGTTCGCCTGGCGGCAGCCACAGCTGAGGCTGTGACTCTCGGTACCTTTGCCCAACCTGCTCATCCCAATGGAAGCGGCCTTCCGGATCAGGCCAAACGACCTGAAGCACAGGAAAGGGCGGTCGGCGGTAGAACCCGATGGCCCTTCCGAAGAAGGTCCGGTACCAACGGAGGTCGACCTTCTTGAGGGCGACTTCCCGGCCGTCGACAACGTCATGACGATGCCGGCCGTCATCCAGTACGGCTCCGATCGCGGCCTCCTTGCCGAGCGTATTGAGCATGAGATGCATGGCGTGGACATCGAGCCCGAACATGGCGAGCTCAGGCGCGCTGTGCGTGTGTGACAGGCCGATCGTGTAGGCGAATCCAGGACCGATGTCGTCCTCGGGCACCATGACCACGTGCCAACCATGCTGCTGCACGTTCTCGATGATCGTCAGGTCGCCCCGGTCCGCGTCGCCTCGATCGCCGTAGTCATGGCAAAGGACACAGCGGCAGGGAAATGGATCATCAGTCATGGGCAGAGGCTACGAGGCAGGCGTCCGGATCAGGTGCCCGGGCCCGTGGCCAACCCCCGCGTTCGAACAGCAAGGTCGCCTTCCGTGACCACTCCCCAAGATCTGCCAGAACCCGGAACTCACCTACCGCTGGAGTCAGGACCCACCTACACTGCCAAGCCCCAGGTCCGCGAGCGCCCGGCTGACCGCCGGGCGCAGCGGGTCGCCGTCGAGGAGCGGGCTGAACACGTGGGCGGCCTGCAGGAGAGCGATCGTCAGCCGGATGACCGCAGTGTCACCGAGTTCGACGGAACAAAGCCGGTCCCCGAGGCCGGCCGTGCCCGCGAGTGCGGTCGTCTCGGGGCATCAAGGACGCCAGGTATCGGACGTCGGGACCCGAATCCCCAACTTCTCGTTCACGCAACTGCCTGCGCCGAGCGGCGACTCTCAACGAGGATGACCCGATGGTCCAACTCGGAGTGCGCATCGAACTGTACGAGAGCGTCGGCCCCCTCGACGAACCATCCCGGAACTACCTCGCGGCCCTGTCCCGCGACGACGGCCACGAAGGCGCGACCGTACCCGCCGTCGGCGACCACCTGTCCACGATGACCCTGCGCGCAGGCACCCTCGAGGCCGTACCGCAACTGCGCGGAGACGCGGGCGCCTTCCTGCGGGTACGCCGCATCGAACACGTCCTGCGCCCGGTCCGCGACGGCAAAACCGCGACCTGGTCCGGCTGGGACACGCCCGTCACCGTCCTGGTGCTCCACAGCCCCTACGACGTCCCGACCGACCCCCACGACACCACCTGGACCGCCGACCTGCTGCGCCGCTACGCCGCTACGCCGCCGACGGCTGGACCGTGGACGTCGACCCGCGCAGCCCGCTGTATCCCGCGTACGCGGCCGTCCGCGCCTCCGGGAACCCGGCCGAGGTCGTTGCGGAGGAGGGATCGGCGGGACGCGGCTGACGATGCAGGGCGCCGGCGACGGGCCCCTGCGGTCGGTGGACGGCGTGTCGTCTGTCCGCCGTGACCACTGCCTCCAACGCGGCCCGCAGACTCTCCCCGACCGGTTCGGCTCGGTTGAGTCGCCACGCTGCGGCCAGCACGTGCGTGGAGTCGGTCCGCTGCCGCCCACCACCTCGCACCGGCCCGGCCGCCACCAGTCGCTCCACGAACACCGTCAGCAGCCGGTCCGCCCGATCGCCTTCCGCGATCCGATCACGGAACTCGGACAACACCGAGTGGTCGAACCCGGGATCGTCCAACTCCAATCCCAACGCGTGCCAGTCGATCCTGCAACGGACCGCCTCGGCCGCCTCTGGGTCCGTCAGGTTCTCCGTGAACTGCAACACCGATACCAACGGCCAACCGAGCGGGCGAATCCCGCGTCGCCCGTCCGACGGATACCAGTCCGCGAAGTCCTCGTCCCAGAACAACTCGGAGAGCCGATCCCGCACCCACATCGCCGCGGTGCCACGAGGGTTGGCAGCCCGTGCAACCTCGAGGGTTCACACCGGGATACCCACCCTCGAACCCGAACCCATCGACACAGCCGCCCCCTCGCCGCAGTTCGCTCCTCTCCCAGCGAAGCAGCATCCGCCCAAGTAGTCAGCATGGCGAACCGAGGGGAATCCTCAAGATCACCAACAGCATCCAAGATCAGCGACAGAGCCCGTAATTCCCCAGGGCCACGGTCACACAATTTTCCATAGGCCGGGCGCAGGGCCTTCGGGCGGAGCGCGCGTCCTGCGGGCGCGGAAAACCGTTGGACGTCCCGGACCCCGATGACCATGATCCACACTCGTGACGATGCCGAATGAGCTCCTGATCCGAACGGCCGCTCGCAACAACGCTGAATGGTGCGCGGCGATGAGCCGATCACACGGCTTGGCGGGTGAGTTCGGTGCACAGGACTGGACTGCCCCGGCTCGCACACCGCTGTACTATCCCGACGCGGTTACGCTGATGCCGGGTGCCGACCCGGCCGCGCTGGCGATCCGGATCGACACTTCGACGCCCGGTGCCTCCGTCAAGGACAGCTTCGCCGACCTCGACCTGGCGGAGGCCGGCTTCGAGGTGCTGTTCGAGGCGCAGTGGATCCACCGCCCGGCGAGCGCTCCCGCCACCGCGTCGGGCCTTGCCTGGGACGTGGCCGGCGCCCCGGACACGCTGCGCGCATGGGCGCTCGCTTGGGACGGCGGGAACGGTAACGCGGACCTCTTCCGGCCCGAACTGCTCAATGACCCGGCCACGTTCGTGATCGCCGGACTGTCCCCCGACGGCGGGGTGCATGCCGGAGCGGTGGCGAGCCGCAGCGACCAGGTCGTCGGAATCTCCAACGTCTTTGCGCTGAACGGCGGCCCCGACGCGGCGTGGCCGGTCGTACTGGAGGCGGTGCACCGGCTGTTCCCCACCCTGCCCGTGGTCGGCTACGAGCACGGAGATGACCTGGTGGTCGCCGTCCGTCAGGGCTTCGAGCCGGTCGGTCCGCTGAGGGTCTGGCTGCAAAGTGCCGTGTTCCCGGCAAGTGTGTGAGGGTCTGACCGCACCCAACACCCAGGAAAGGAATTCCGCACGAAGAACAAGCGCGATCTGATCGATGCGATAGCGATGTGACGAATGACCGAACCCTCGCCGCCGACGCGTTGAACACGGCCCTCGAAACGATCGTGGCCGCTGTGGCCGAAGGCAACGACGTCTCCATCACGGGGTTCGGAACGTTTCATCGGGCCCACCGAGCAGCCCGCACCATGCGCAACCCGCAGGCGGGAGAGGCAATGGACGTCAAAGCCTCCGGCAAGCCGGCTTTCCGTCCGGGAGCGGCGTTCAAGGACAGGGTGAACAAGTAGCAGCGCCCGAACACGGATGCGCGCTTCCCCTCTGTAGGCAAGGGCGTCGGGTGGTCCTGTGCGGGGAGGCACGCGGCCGATGGTGAACTGGGCTCCGGGATCGCGGACAGTGAGTCGAACCGGCCGATGTGTTCCGGGTCGAGTCGCGCATGCCGAACGCGCCCCGTAGTCGGAAACCGGCTCCCGTCACTGCGACTTCGCGTACCGATCCGCACCCATTCACAACTTCACATGCCGTGATCCTGTTCAGGCGGCAGGATGTGTTCGAGAGCGACACCTTGGATGACGTCGCTGCGTGGCCGGCCGGTGGCCCCGCCGAGTTGGTCGAGAAGTTCGGCAATGACGACGCCGTGGGCCGCGAGGGCTCGGCTGTGCGCGAGACTCAACTCGTGCAACGCGGCCTCCATGACTGCCTTGTCGCGGGCTCTGGAGGACCACTTCGGGCTCGGGACCTTCGAAGTCCTTTTCCGTCGGCGACGCCATCGAGCACCTGCTCGCGGACGAGGCCGGCCACGTCTGGGTCGGGCACTTCGACGAGAACCCGGCCGGAATCCGCCGGTGGAGCGCCGCGGGCCGGCTCGTCTGGACGTCGGACGGCGCGGGCATCCCCGGTCTGTTCGACTGCTACGCCCTGAACGTGTCGGGCACCGTCGCCTGGGCGTGCCCGTACACCCGCTCGTCGAGATACGCCCCGACCGCCCCGACGGGCCGGTGACGGTGCGGGCGAACCGTGTACGGGGCGCCAAGGCGGTGGCCGTCCGCGGCGATCGGGTGGTCTTCTACGGCGGCTACGGCGAGCAGCGGGACCGACTCGCCCACGGTGAGCTCGCCGAAGCGTCCGTCGAGCCGACGGACGTCGGCCTGCTCACCCTGCCCGACGGCTCCGCCCCCGGTCGTCGGCCGGGGAAGCAGGATCTACGTCCAGGCCGAGCCGTTCACCACGTGGGGCGTGTTCGATCTCGGCAACTGATACCCGGTGTCCGGGTCACCGTCCGTCGATCCGCAGCGTCCGTCGACCGCCGAGATCGTCGGTCGCCGCTCGTCCGTCGACGAACGAACGGGCCCTGTCGAAGCGGTCCGAGACTGCGGACGTCGGCTGACAGGCCGGGCCCCGGCCGGATTGCCCTGCGCCGCAACGCGAACGGTGCCCCTCGAGTCGTTGTCGGAATGGTTCGGGTGGGGGTCGGGGGCGCGGTCACGTTCGGGCGGTCGCTGTTCGGGCGGGGTGGGTTCGGGCGGGGATGATGTGGAGGGCGGTGACGGTGAGGATGTTGCCGTGGATCATGTAGGCGACGATCACGGGTCCGAACGCGGCGGTGCGGCGGTCGGGGTCCTTGCCTTCGGGGGCGGTGCCGCGCCGGTAGGGGTCGTCGGCGATGTCGGAGATGCCGCGGTCGAAGGCCTGCCTCCGGGCGGGGGTGAGCCGGCTGTGGGTGTTGCGGGTCTCGTCGGTGAGTCGGACCCGGTAGCTCACCGCACCGGTGTCCCGTCGAGGTTGAACATGCCGTCGAAGTCGCCGGCCTCGACCCGTGCGATCGCGGCGTCGGCGTCCGCGCGTGCCTCGACGGGCAGGGCCCACACCGCTGCGACCTGCGTCAATTGTGCGATCGGGGTGCCTCCGATCACCGCGTCGAACTCTGCGCGCCGCTCGACCGGCAGCGCCCGTCGGGTCTCGTCCAGTGTTCCCGGCAGCTCGACCACCCGGCCGCGCACCACCGTCGTCATCGGCTCCACCACACACTCTCCATCCCCGGACATCTCGTCGTCCCCAGTGTGAACCGAACGCCGCCCTCAGCGGGAGCCGACGCCGGATTCTCGGCACCCCGTGCTGTTGCGCTGGTGGCGGGAGTGGAGTCGGGGTGGTGGTAGTGGAGCCGGGGTGGCGGGCGAGGTGTTTCGGGGCGGTGTACTCCCATGACCCGGAACCTCCGTCCGTCAGGCGGTGCGGCGGGCGGTGAACGCGCCGTTGTGCAGCAGGGTGGCCTGCCCGTCGGTGCCGATGGTGAAGGCGATGTCCCAGGTGTGGTGGCTGGTGACGGCGTCGTCGGCGGGCAGGAAGCGGTGGTCGGCGATCGGCAGCAGTTCGGTGTGGATCTTCCCGGCGCCGGTGCCGGTGCCGTGGGCGTCCAGCAGCAGGGTGCCGGCGGCTGTGGTGACCGCGTAGTGGACGCCGTGGGCGTCGTATGTCCCGGTGTACGCCGACGGGTCGATCTCCAGGCCGGGGTCGGGGACGGGCCGCTGCGGTTTCGCGACGCCGAGCCAGTCCCGGAAGACCGTGTCGAAGACCGCGTCGGCGAACGGGTAGCCCCGGTGCGGCGTGTTCACGGTCGTCGCCACCGCCACGTCCAGGGCCGGCACCCAGAGCAGGCAGGACGATCCGTTCGGGGTGGTACCGCTGTGCCCGAAGACTTCCACGCCGTCCCAGACCTTGCGGTAGGGGCCCACGCACCAGGAGTCGGCGAAGACCCGCGCCGGCACGTCCACCTGCGGTGATTCCATGGTGGCGACGGCGTCGGCGGACAGCACGACGGTGGCGTCCTCGGCCAGGCCCCGGCGCAGGAACAGGCTCCCGAAGCGGGCGAGGTCGCGGGCCGAGGTGGCCAGTGACGAGCCGGCCGGGCCGCACCCTCGGGCGAAGCACCACGGCCGGACCACGCCGTCGACGTGGCCCACCGCCACGCGATGGTAGGGCAGTTCCTCGAACAGGCTGACCGATTCGACGAGCCCGGCCGGGCGCAGCAGCCGGTCGCGCAGTGCCTCGTCCCAGCACTGACCGGTGAGTGCCTCGATCAGCAGCCCGGACACGTTCGTCGAGGCGTTGCTGTAGCCGTACGACGATCCCGGGGCGAAGGTGAGCGGGATGTCGGCGAGGAGGTCGATGTAGCGGGCGACGGCGTCGTCGTTGCGGCCGGTGTCGGTGTACGGTCCGTTGTCCAGGCCGCTGGTCATCGACATCAGCCGGCGGGGGGTGATCTCGCGCCACTGCCCGCCGGCGGCGAGCGGCAGGCCCGGCAGGTGGTGTGTGACGGGCGCGTCGAGGTCGACCAGGCCGGCGTCGGCCAGTTGCATCACCAGCGCGGCCGTGTAGACCTTGGTGGTGGAGCCGATCTGGAAGACGGTGTCGTGGGTGACCGGCGTGCCGAGTTCGGCGTTCGCGGTCCCGGAGACGGCCTGCAGGAGCCCGTCGGCGCTGGAGAGGGCGATCTGGGCGCCGGTGACGCCGAGTCGTTCGCGGCTGTGGTCGCAGAGGTCTTGGAGGGCGCGGGCGGAGAAGGTGGGCATGGGGAGGCTCCTGTCCATGTCAGCCGAAGAGGGTTTCGAGCAGTTCCGGGGAGAGCGGGACGTCCGCCGGCCGGTAGCCGGCCGGTGGCTCGCGGTGCATGAGGTGGCGTACCAGGTAGTCCCAGCGGCGGCGGGTGACGTAGCCTTTGCGGCCGAGGAAGCTGTGTTCGACGCCGGGGACGATCAGCAGGTCGAAGTCCTTGTTCGCGGCGATCAGCGCGTCGACCAGCCGCATGGTCAGATGCGGTGTCACGTTGTCGTCCATGTCGCCGTGGACGAGCAGGAGTTTCCCGGCCAGGTTCCCGGCCAGCTCGGTGTTGGACAGCCGGGCCCCGGCGTCCGGGTCGAACGGTCCGTCGTAGGCCTCGGCCCACAGCGCGTGGTAGTAGCGGTTGTCGTGGTTGCCGGCCTCGGCCACGCCGACCTTGTAGAAGTCGGGGAAGGCCAGGAGGGCGCGGGCGGTGGTGAATCCCCCGCCGGAGACGCCGAAGACGCCGACCCGGTCCAGGTCCAGCCACGGACGCGTCTTCGCGAGTTGGCGCAGCGCCGCGACATGGTCTTCGAGTGCGCCCGCGCCGCCCATGTTGCGGTGGGCGTGGTCGTGGAAGGCTTTGTCCCGGCCGGGTGTTCCGCGGCCGTCGACGGCCAGCACCGCGAAGCCCAGCGCCGCCACCGCCTCGGCGTCGTGGCCGTAGGCGCCCGGGTCGAAGGAGGCCGCCACCCGGTGGATCTGCGGGCCCGGGTAGGGGTGGTCGATCACCGGGTAGCGCTGCGCGGCGTCGAAGCCGTGGGGCTTGTACAGGACGCCGTAGATCTCGGTGACGCCGTCGGCGGCCAGGGTCGCGACCCGCTCCGGGGGCGTCCAGCCGGCGGCCAGCAGCGGTGTGATGTCGGCCTGTTCCAGCTCGACCAGCACGGCTCCGCCCCGGTCGCGCACGGCGATCGTCGGCGGGGTGTCGACGGTCGACGCGGAGTCGACGAACCAGCGGCCGTGTTCCGGCGCGGTGATCACGTGGTCCAGATCGTCGTCGGTGAGCTTGATGATCCCGCCGCCGTCCAGGCCGACCCGGACCAGCGAGCGCCGGTACGGGTCGGCCCGGACCAGTCCCGAGACGACGGCGTACGCGACCCGTTCCGCCTCGTCGACGTGCACGATCTCCTGCACCGCGAACGGCCCTCGGGTGAGCTGTTCGACCGGCGCCCCGTCCCGGTAGCGGTACAGGTGCCCCCAGCCGTCGCGCTGGGAATACCACAGCGTCTCGCGGCCGCCGGCGAGCACGTGCACGATCGGCTTCTGGGTGATCTCCTGCGCGGCCTCCACCCGCGTGTCGCCGTGCTCCTCGATCAGGGTGCGCACCTCGCCGGTCGCCGGGTCCAGTGCGTGCAGCCGCAGCGTCCGCGGGTCGCGGGGCTGATCCAGGTAGTAGACGGCCGCGCTGTCCTTGGCCCACCACGCCTTCTTCAGCGTGAAAGGCGACATGTAGGGCAGCAGGAACGGGTCGGCCTTGGCGGGTGTCGCGGTCCGGGACGCGACGTCGAAGACGATCCACTCGCCGCGGGTCACCGGCTCGCCGGGCATCGGGTAGTGGTAGCTGCGCAGGCGCGGCCGGCCGCCATCCGGCGGCACGGCTTCGACCAGATGCATCAGGGCGACACCGCTCTGGTCGGTGCGGTGGGTGAGGACGCGCGCCGAGTCCGGCGACCACAGCAGCGCCGGCGGCATGTCCGCGAGGCCGAGCTTGCCGAGCAGGTGCGTGGGGACCGCCGCGTCGGGTTGGCCCGCGTAGCTTCGATCCGCGGTGCCGTCGGCGGTGAGCGCGAACTCCTCGCCCGTCTCGGCCGAACGCACCCACAGGTCGTGGCCGCGGCGAAACGCCGCCCACTTCTTGTCCGGCGAGGCGACCTCCAGCGGTGAGGGTTGGGCGTGCTTGTCGTCCCGCGCGCACCGGTAGTCGGCCAGCCGGCAGGTCCAGCGCGCGTCGAACGCGTCGAACGCGACCGCCCCGTCCGCGAACTCGACCGCACGGAACGGCAGCGCGTACGGCTGGACCGGCCGGCCGGCGGCCGACGCCAGCGCGGCGGCGAGCCGTTCGGGGTCGAACGCCGGCCCCCGGGTCCCGGCGGCGGGGTCGACCAGCACGAACTCGCCGCCCCGCTCGGTCTCGACCCGGTACCAGAACCTCTCGCCGCCGCCGATCCACACGGGCTTCGCCTTGGCCCGCAGGGCGAGCCGGGATCGGTTGTGCAGCAGCAGCCGCTCAGCTCGGTCGTAGGCAATGGTGGGGAGTGCGTCCGCGGACATCCGGCCTCCTGAATCGGTCTCGACCCAGGAAACGTACAACGTACGGTACAGTGATGGAACTGGTGTCCCGAACGAATCAGGAACCCCAATGTCGTCGCCCAGGCACAAGACAACGCCCGCTCGCGCACCCCGCGGCACCCTCAGCCCCGAGGCCATCGTCCACGCGGCGATCGAACTGATCGACCGCGACGGACTGGACGCGGTGACCATCCGCCGGCTCGCCGACCGACTGGGCGTCCGCCCGATGTCGCTCTACACGTACTTCCGCGACAAGGACGCGATCCTCCTCGCGGTCACCGCAGAGCTGCTGAGCCGATTCCAATGGCCCGACCCCGGCCTCGACGACGTCGCATGGCTCCGGCAGCTGATGCGCGCCTACTTCGAACTGTTCATCACGCACCCGGCCATCCTGCGGATCAACGCCCCCTCCGACGGAGTCGGCGAGGTCGAGGCCCGCATGTCCGAGCAGGTCTATGCCCGCCTGGCGCGACTGCGCATCGACCACCGGACGGCGATCGGCCTGCTGGCCACGCTGATCCGCTTCGTCCTCGGCTGCGCCACGCTCTACCCCGTCCGCCGGGCCTGGGACGAGGACCCGCAGCACTGGGAACGAGTCCGCCAACAGTGGGCCCGCCTCCCGGCCGAGGTGTACCCGGCGATGCACGCCACCACCGTCGACTTCCCGACCTTCACCCAGCGGGACGTCTTCGAGTTCGGTCTCGACGCCATCCTCGCCTCGCTCCCACGATCGCCCTGACGCCGGCGGCCGCGAGCGGGTCGGGCATCCCCCCGATGCGAGGACATCGAAGACACCGGATCCTGATGCTCCGGGAGAACGGAGCCCCCGCGGGGATGAAGCACCATCCGCCCGAGTTCGAGGCGGGTCGCGGTCGCGACGCATCACCCGCGGCCCGGAGCGACGATCGCCTCGACCGCCGCCGATCCGGGTGCCGACGCCGAAACGCCGCATAGTCGGATTCGCGTGACGAAAGGCAGGCGGGGCAACGACAGGACGCCCGCGCCCACGACCCGATCGGCGCCGGCCACGCCGCCGGAAGCCGAGAACCAGACCCTGCGCACGGAGAACACCGAGTCGCGGCAGGAACAAGAGATCCTGCGCCGGGCGGCCAAAAATTTCGCGGGCGAGACGCGCCGACGAACCGCTTCGCGTGCGTCGCCGACCACCGACGCCGCTACGCCGTCAAGCGGCTCCGCCGGGTCCCGGAACTCTCCGGACCCGGGTTCCACCCATGGGCGAACGCCGCCCCGGCCCGCACCGTGAGGACAAAGACCGACGCGCGTCCCGCCGCCCGGTTCCGACGGATCCACGTCGATTCCACCAGACCCACGGCTCGGCGCGCGTCACCGCCGAACTCCAAGACGCCGCAATCCGGGTCGACCACGAACGGGTCGAACGCGTGGTGCGCGCGCATCACATCGCGGGCCTGCATCCGCGCAGGAAACACCGCACCACCCTCTCCGATCCCGCGGCACCGACGGTGGCCGATCACATCCGCCGCGACCCCACCGCGGACACCCCGAACCGCAAGCACGTCGGCGACATCACCCACCAGCCCGTCACCGGCGCCAAACCGGCCCACCTCGCGAGCATCGTCGACCCGTGCCCGCCACGGCTCGCCGACCGGGCGACAGCCGACCACATGCGGGCCGCCCCGGTCGTCGACGCCCCCCACGCCGCCGCCCGCACGCGGAACGGCGACCTGCGCGGAGCGACCTTCCACAGCGACCACGGCTCCCGATACACGTCCGAGGCATTCGCCCGACGCCAGCCACGAAGCGGGCCCGACCCGTTCGACGAGCGCGATCGCCGACTCCGCGGACAACGCCGCCGCCGAGCCGTTCAACGCCTCCTTCGAACCCGAGACGCTCCAAGGCTCCGATCACCGGCCCACCGCCAGGCCCCCGACTCGACACCTTCCGCCGGGCAAGCCGTTACAACACCCGACACAACACCCGACGCCGCCACTCCCGAATCGGCCGACTCGGCCCCACCGCCCACGAAGACGAGCTGCGGACGATCCCACCTACGCTCGCACATGCCACACAAGACGTGTCCTCACATCGGGGGGAACCCCCGGGGACCGGGTGACCGTGGTCCGGGGGGCGTCGGTCACCGTGGTTCCCACGAGGGGCCGACCGGTTCGTCCTTGCGCGACCTCGAAACCCGGGTCGGCGAACAACCGCCCGACCGGCAGCGTCGTTTCCTGCCCGTCCTCCTGCAACAGGTGGACCCGCTGCCCCTGCACGGCGACCACCTGCCAGGTCCGCCCCCGGTGGACGACGAACGCGCCGACCCCCATCACCGGCCGCCCGCCCCGTACTTCGCCCACCGCACTCCACCCCTCCCAAGTTCGGCAGCCCCGGCCGCCCACCGGCCTGCGCCTCGCCCCGCCTCGCCCCGCCCCGCCTCGTCGCGGTGCGGCGCGGCGCGTGCGAGAGTGGCGGTGCCCCGTCGGTGCGACGGGCGTGGGAGGGAGCCCGTGGTGGTGGACGGGTCCTGGTACGTCCTGGTCGAGGAGGGGGTTCCGGCGGCGGAGGACACCGTGTGGACGTTGCGCAGGCCCGAGGCGGTGACGGGCGGTCGTGCCGAAGCCGAGGCGGCGGCCGAGCGCGTGGCCCGCACGTACACGGCGCCCCATCGGGCCGATTACGTGCTCTCCCGGCGTGTCCATCGTCTGGCCTCCGGCGGCATCCGGGTGGTCGAGCTGCGCATGTGACCGAACGATGCCATGGTCCATATGCGCGTCTCCATCGGGGAGTTGGTCCACGACCGGCAGTCTCCGGGACCGCAGATCGAACAGTCGGGGCCCGGCATCCTGCGACGCGCGTTCAAACCGCAACGGTCGGAGCGACCCGTCGAACGCTCACGCGCAACGGCTACTTCGGGGATATCGGCATCGGCGCGGTGCTGTGAGGATCGGCGGGGTTGTCACCGGGGGGCGGGGTCGTCCGGGCGGGTGGTGGTGTCGCCGTGCGGTCGATCACGGCGACGGCGTCCCGAATACGCGGTGACATGAAGCCGATCGACCGGTGACGGGTCTCCCGTATCTCACACCGGGTGAATCCGGCGATCCCGAAGGTGCGGGTGTCCGGTGTCGTGGCAGCAGACGGCCGTCGGCAGCGGGCGGCGACGTTGCGCCCGGTCGCGAGCCTCGGATCGAGTCCGGGCAACTGACACGTACCGACCAAGTTCCGCAGGTGGTCCGCTACGGCCCGCCCGACGCATGGGCTTCGGCGATCGAGCCCGAAGGGGCCGCCGCGGGTGGCCGCTTGATCACTGTCGCCCGCCGCTGCGCCGCCGTCCGTCCCGCGTCGCATCGTTCGATCGTCGGCCTGTGAAGCGACAGGGCCGAGGGCGCATCCGGCCCCGGCCCTGGCGTGGGCCCCCGACTCTCGCCTGGTGGCGCCTGGTCGCCCCGACCACCGACTCGGGTCCGGTCGGGGATCGGCCTGCCGGGTGTCAGTTCCACGGGTCCGCGTGGGGGTCTTCTCCGAGCATTTCGGCTGCGGTGATGCACAGTTCCATGCCGTAGCCCTGGTTGCTGCCCCAGGTGGAGCCCCACAGGTCGGTCGCGGCCCGGGCGACGGCGCGAAAGGTGTACTCCTCGTCGACTCGCCACGTGCGGATTCGAGCGGCCATCCCCGGTGTCATCGTCGCCGGGTCCCCGGGGTCGTGTGTCATGCCGCCGACCCTAGGTACACCACGCGGAAGGTGGCCATCGGATTACGTCCCGACCCGTCGGAGCACATCGGAGGGGCTGCCACGGACTCGGCCTCGCGGGAGGCGGCGTATACGGGGCCGCGCGTCGGTACGGGCATCGGATGCCTACATTCGTGACGCCGAGTCGGATCCGGGGGCGGGGACGGCGGTGGCCCTGATGATTCTCGGCCGGTGCCGGGGGAAGCGCAGGCCGGTTGAGCTTGCTCCGCTTTGACGGACACCGTCGTTGTGGTGGTCAGGCCGCGAGTGTGGCTTCGTATTCGACGGGCGTGCGGTAGCCGAGGCTGCT